>CAKUDW010000290.1 GCA_934645275.1 uncultured Clostridia bacterium | reverse complement strand
GCGCAGGGCATGGGAATGGATTTTGGCGGCGCGGAATTCAAGGCGGCGCTGGATATGCTGGAGCGCATCGATTTTGCCGCGCTGCGCCATGACGAGGAAAGAGGATGGTCTGAAACGTCGCAGCCGCTGCTCAGCCTTGGAGGCGACGAGTATAGCCCGATATTCGAATTCAGCTTTGCGGAGCGCCGCACGCTGAAGGTTCATCCGGAGGATAGCCTAGTCAGCGAAGCGGGTTGTTACATCGTCCGCATCAATCCAAACACCCATGCGGAAAAGGAAGCCTACACCCTGCTGCGGGCTCAGATGTCGAACGACCAGTATATCTACAATCGCCTGACGTATGATTTTGCCACGCCTGCGGCTGAGCTTGCGGGCTTGAGCGGCGGGCGCGCGACCGCGGAGCAGATCGAAAACTTCCGCAGGAACGTGGGCGACGTCTGGTTCTCAGGGTTGGACGACAAGGCGATAGAACAGCGCAGCGAGGCGCTCGCGGACTATGCGCAGGGCGAAATGGATTTCGACGCGCTGGCCGCGCAGCTCAATGAGATCTACGCCGAATAGCACTATATGACCTCCATATAATATAAACACTTCTCCTGCTGGCGGATTTTGAATAGATCCGCCAGCTTGACTTTTATACCATGCACCGTATAATAGGGATTAGAGATGGCGCTATTGAGGAGTAAAAAATGACGATCCACGAATTTGGCGATAAGAATAATCCGGTCATCATGCTTTTCCCGGGAACCATGTGCTACTGGAAGGGCAACTTCGGCGGCGTCATCGATGCGCTGGCTGAAAAATTTCTGGTGGCGGCGGTGGCGTATACCGGCTTTGACGAGGGCGACGCCGAAAACTATACCTGCATGGAAGCCGAGCTGGAAAAAATAGAGGCGTACATCGACGACCATTACGACGGCCGGATACGCGCCGCCTACGGCTGCTCTCTGGGCGGCAGCTTCGTTTCTCAGCTCGCCGCGCGGCACAATATCCATATGGACTACGGCATCATCGGCAGCTCCGATATGGATCAGGCCGGAAGCGTTCGGGCGAGCGTCATGGCCGCGCTGATGGTCAAAGTGACCTACAATTTCATCCACACCGGAAAATACAAATCCAGACTGATGCAAAAGCGCTTCAGGGCGCAGATGGACAGCCCCGACCCGTATAACCGCGCCTTCGTGGCGATGACCGGCAGGGACAAATATGATATGAGCTTCATCACGAAGGCGAGCATGAAGAACCAGTTCAAGTCGGATTTGACTACGCCGCTTCCGGAGCAGATTGATAACGGGGAAACGGAGATTCACGTTTTCTATGCAAAAAGGATGGGCGAAAAGTATCTGGAAAGGTATCGGAGGTATTTTAAGCAGCCCGTGATACATGAACAGAACATGCGGCACGAGGAATTTCTGGGGCTGCATCCGCAGGAATGGTGCGCGCTGGTGGAGAGGATATGCCTGCAATAAAATGGCCGGTTCCGTCCTTTCGGGCTGGCTAAAGCGCTTTGTGGGAAAATAACGAAAGGCGGAATGACGACGGATGATACTATTTTTTTCGGCGACTGGAAACTGCAAATATGTTGCGGCCCGCCTTGCGCAGGCGACCGGCCAGGAGATATTGTCCATCGTGGATTGCATTCGAGCGGATCGCTGCACCTTTCAGGATGAAACGATCGGCATCGTCTCACCGACCTATTTCTGGGGACTGCCGAGCATCGTTCGCGAATTCCTCGAAGGGGCGTATTTCCAGGCGGACTACCTGTATTTTGTCGCGACCTACGGAACTACGCCCGGTGCTACCGGATATATGGCGGACAGGTCGATACGCGGGCACGCGATCAACGCGCATTATTGCGTCCGCATGGCGGATACGTGGACGCCGGTCTTCGATCTCTCCACGCCGAAGAAGGTGGCGGCGTTTACCGCGAACACGGAAGCGGATATCGATAAAGTGATTCGCGGGGTGCAAAAGCGTCATGCTAACCGGCGCATGTCGCCGCGCGTCCCGGCGTTTCTTGCGAAGCTGATCGCCCAGCCGGTCTACAACGGAAGGGTGCGGCGAACCGCGCATTTTCATGTGGAGGACGGCTGCATCGGCTGCGGGCTGTGCGCGAGGCAATGCCCGGTGCAGGCCATCGAAATGCGGCATCAGAGGCCGGTCTGGGTCAAGGCGAAATGCGTCACTTGCCTTGGCTGCCTGCATCGCTGCCCCAAATTTGCGATCCAGTATGGAAAGAACACCCGAAAGCACGGCCAGTATACAAACCCGAATGTCAGACTGTAGGGCGATGAAATGAAGCATTTAGGCTTTAACAAGGGCCGTAAAATCAGCCGTCACATCAAGCGCGGCCTGTCGTAATTACTCAAGGGGGCATGAACAAATGCTGCTATTGGCGCAACTTGCATTATAC
>CAKUDW010000289.1 GCA_934645275.1 uncultured Clostridia bacterium | reverse complement strand
GGTCCAGATGCACGCAGATGGGCAGGTCGAAACCGGCGGTCTGCTCGGCGTCCGCGATAGCGGCTTCGATCAGCTTCATCAGGTACACGTGCTTGGCATAGTTGCGCGCACCCTTGGAAACCTGCAGAATCAGCGGAGCGTGCTTCTCGATCGCAGCTTCGGTGATGCCCTGAATGATTTCCATGTTGTTTACATTGAAAGCGCCGATGGCATAGCCGCCGTCGTAGGCCTTCTTAAACATCTCTTTAGAAGTAACGATTGCCATATAAACACCCCTTATTCATAGAACTGAGCCTATTATACCACACTGCCGGATTAAATCAAGCGCATGTGTTGCTTTACCGGGGATTTTAACCAAATATCAAATTAGTACCGCGTACGTTTCAGTTGACGCGGGCATTGCGGCGGGCTATACTGTTTCCATTGCCGTTCATGCGGGCAGCAATGTGAATATATGATGCGAATTATGCAGATAAATAAGAAGAAACATAATGAGAGGAACGTCGGAAATGAAAGAACTGCGCTTTGGCGCGTGCGCGGGACCGGGCGATATCGCCGCTGCGTCTCGCGCTGGCTGCGATTATGTTGAAATGAATCTGGACGATGTGATGGCCATGAATGCCGGCGAGTATCGTGAGATGGCTGCCGAAATGAAAGACTGCAATCTGTATGCCGAGGTCGTGACCACCGCGCCCGGGCGCAAAGCGACGATTATTGGCGAAGGCGTTTCCGCAAAGGCGATTCACGCGACTTTGAATTGCGATTTTGAGGCCGCACGGGCGCTTGGCGCGCGGTTGCTGGTATTCGAAGCGCCGCAGCTTCAGCAGCTTCCAGAGGGCTTTGATTCGGCTGTGGCATGGCGGCAGTTGGGCAATTTCGCGCGCATGGTGCAAAGCTGCGCCGCTGATCACGGGATTTGTGCCGCACTGATGCCACTGCGCCGCAATGCGGGAAGGTTTTTAAACCATGTTTCAGAGGCGGCCATGTTGTCCGCTATACTTCAGCTTGATCGCGTGGGCGTGGCTGCCAGCAGCTATAACATGGCCATGGAGGGAGAAACGGCCGCAACGCTTGAACGTGTGGGCAGCCGGCTGTGGCATGTGCGCATGTCGAATGTGCTGGGCAATCGGCCGCCTCATCGCGGCGATGGGGAGGACTATGCCGTGTTCTTTCGCGCGTTGTGGGCGGTGAATTACGCAGGGTGCGTGAGCTGCGAAGCGCGCTTTGGCGACTTTGAAGGCGAGTGCGCTGCCGCAATGTCCTGTCTGCGCGAAGCGGCAAAGGGGCCTGATTGACAACTCAGAAATGAAATTTGGGCAAAAAAATACCGCCGCATTGTGCGGCGGCTCAGCTTCAGTAATATCAAGCGGCTCGGCCGAATTCCGGCCGTCAGCACCGACATAAGTTGGCCAGTATCATCGAATGTCACTCAAACGCAGATTTTTTTATTTCGAGCAGGGGTGAAAGCACCGCTGCTCAGCGGGAAAGCTGCCCTAAATCAGGCGGCAGCATCCATCATGTAGCTGATGATGGGCCCGTAATCACGCACGTCGGTCAGGCTGATGTTCAGCGCTTCGTTGGAGCTGTGCAGCAATTTGAGAATTTGCAAGGCGGTATGATCGTTCTTCAGGCTGCAAGTCGTGCCGTCAGGCAAATGCAGCAGAACGTCGCCATGGCAGTTCTGAACCTTTTCGAGGAAGTCTTCCATATTGGAAATCAGCATAATCTTAATCATGTTTATCTCCTTTCTGAGTGATTCCGTTTCGATGATCTGGGCGTCCGTCCCGCGCGCGTCGTTTTGTTGCCGCGCGTTGGGGAATCGACCCGCGGCTGCGGCACACAGTGTCGCTTGCCTTCAGGTCGTGCGTATTATATGCAGTTTTTTGCTGGCTGTCAAGCATATTTTTGCGATTTATCAGGCAATTAACCACTGTTTTGCATCGGATGGCGCATGGATATTCATTATTTGAAAGAACGGTAAAATCCGGAAACTGGATTTTACCTCCGTCAAAGATTCGTCATAATTGGGCATGGAAAAACCAGTGAAGTAGTATGCTTTGACTGAATTGTCCAAGAAGAATGCGCAATATGCATAAAAAGTGTTTCTACCGCTGCCGCGCTTTGATGATAGAATCAAGCTTGTTAGCGGCAGAAACTGCGCCGAGATTTGGCATGGTATGTGGGGCGTCGTGAACAGAGGTGTTTCCAAACCCGAGGGTGCGCGCGCGGCCGAAATTCGGACAAATTGCGCGGCAAAAGTCGGTTCGAGAATATTCTAAGGTTAAGTATAAAAAAATTTCAAAAACCACTTGATTTTGGAGATGACTTATAGTATAATAAATCTCGCGTCAAACGAGATGCGCTGATGTAGCTCAGTCGGTAGAGCGCATCCTTGGTAAGGATGAGGTCACCGGTTC
>CAKUDW010000288.1 GCA_934645275.1 uncultured Clostridia bacterium | reverse complement strand
GCTCGGTCATTTCGACCTGATACGCGGTATCAAACTTCACGCCCACCAGCGCCGTATTGCCGGTCACAACCACGCGGGCCTGGCTGATTTCGCTGATCTGGGCAAGCTGCGCCTCAATCTGCGCGGCGTTCTTCGTCCAGTCAAAGCTGGCGGGCGCAGTCTGCGTGGCCGCGCCCTGCGGGGCATAGTCGGCGGTGGGCTGCGGCTCCACATTGCCGCTGTCGCGGTTCATGCATCCAGCCGTCAGTGCGCCCACGGCCAGCGCCGCTGCCATCAGCGCGGCAAGCTTCACAATATCACGCTTGTTCTTCACAGGTATCATCCTCCTTACGCGCTCTATTATGAACGCTTTTCGCAAAAAGGATACGCCTGTAAGCGCAGATTTTTAGCCGCCCCGTTCAGTCCTTATCTCGATAGAAACAACAACCGCCAATAAATTCGCGCAATATGGAATTGACAGGAATTTCGTCCTCCACATCGGCCGTCTGAATATAATTCAAGAATTTCACCAGTCGGCGTGCCAGCGTGTAATACGGGCTGCTGGGCGAAACCTCAAGCAACGCCGGATAGGCGTACTTCTTCATGATCGGCAGCTCGTAACTCAGCGAAGAATTGAACATCGCGTCCGCATCCTCCTGATAGGGGAAGATATACTTCTCCTCGCCGTGGCGCACGGAAGTCCACATCGCCATCGTCTCTTCCGGCGAAGTGCCGCGGAACTGACGATCGCGCACGATGCGGCGCAGCAAGCGCGCATCCGTAGTACGAATGCGGTTGTGATCATCCAGATTCAGCATTGTCAGCGCGCTGATATACACCTTGAACTTCATTTCGCGCGAGATGCCCTCGGTAAGCTTTTCATTCAAACCATGAATGCCCTCAATGATGATGGGCTGGCCCTTTTCCACACTGAAGGAATGCGTCTTTTCCAGGCGCATTCCGGTATTGAAATCGTATTCAGGCATCTGCACCGTTTCGCCTGCGAGCAGGCGATTCAGATGTTCGGAAATCAGCGCCGTATCCAGCGTTTCAATGCGCTCCAAATCGATTCGCCCGTCCGCCTCCACAGGCAGTTCGGTGCGATTGCGATAATAGTCGTCCAGCGAGAGCTTCACCGGGCGCAAGCCCTGCGCGCGCAGCGCGATGGACAGCCTGTGCGCAAACGTGGTCTTACCCGAGGACGACGGACCAGCTATCAGCAGCAGCCGCGCACCCGATTCAATGAAGCGATCGGCAATTCCCTCGATCTTGCGTTCCTGGAGCGCTTCGTTCACGCGAATGAACTCACGCAAGCCATGGTCGGTCACCATATCGTTCAGATCAGCAGCATTTTCGCAGCCAAGAATGCGATTCCAACGCGCAGATTCCTGATACACTGAAAACAACTTCGGCAGATTTACGAACGGCGCGGGCTGGTCGGGCTGCGCCACATCCGGCTGCATCAGCACCAGTCCAGGCGCATAGCGTACCACTGAAAAAACCTTCAAGTATCCGGTAGACGGCACCATCTCGCCGTAGTAGTAATCCTCCGGGCCATCGCCAATGTGATAGAGGCTGAAATACGCGTACTGACGGTAATTCAGTATGCGCAGCCGATCGGTCTGGCCGGTACTACGGAAATAATCCTGTGCGCGGTCGGTGGTCACCCGGCGGCGCAGGATCGGCAAATCCAGCTCCACCAGTCGCAGCATTTCGTTCTCGAGCGCCGCCACAGTTCCCGCATCCAACGGATTTTCACCCACGGTAATGTACAACCCCTGGCCGAACGAATGCTCGATGCGCACGCGAGCGCCCGGGCATACCCGCGCTGCAGCCGTAATGAAGAGCATTTGCAGCGAGCGCTCATAGATACGGCGGCCCTCCTCGTCGGCGTAGGTCAGTACATGCGCATGCGCGTATTCCTGTGCAGGATCGTTCAGCGAAAATGTACGTCCGAGCACGGAAACACCCAGCGGTAAACCGTCCGCTACGCTTTCAGACACCATGTCCAGCGCATCCTGCCAGCTTGCGCCCGATTCAAGACTGATTTCCTGTTCATTAATCTTCAAATACATCGCGTTTTCCTCCGCGTTTTCTTAATTGATATCGCTGCGGCAGTATCTCTTGACCGCCATCCCAGCCCGCATGCGCTGCCCGGCGGTATAAATATCCGAAACCGTTCCGCTCGTTGACCGCAGTTGTCCATCTCGCAGGGCGTTGAACCGCAGTCCGGAAAATACCATAGCATTCCCCACTTTCTATTATATCAATTTTGAGATGAATTGCAAGCTAAAAAAAGGCGTCGAAGCTCGTATGAGCTTCGACGCCCTTTTGTGAATCAAATACTCTCTATTACTCGAGAATCTTCGTCACAACGCCAGAACCGACCGTGCGGCCGCCTTCGCGGATAGCGAAACGCAGACCTTCTTCGCACGCGATCGGCGTGATCAGCGTGAT
>CAKUDW010000287.1 GCA_934645275.1 uncultured Clostridia bacterium | reverse complement strand
CCCGCCACTGCCACCCTCACCAGTTTTTGCTGAAATCCTTCAGATTTCCGGGCGCAAAAATCGTCCCGCGCCCACCATACACGCCGCTGGACACAACTGGAAGCTCGAGAAGGCTTCGGCCCTCTCGAGCTCTCCTGGTTTTTCCGACAGACTGAATTGTCGGCGTATCCCTTTAGAAGCCGCCAGCAATTCTTTTTCCCTTGATTTGGGGCGCCATTTCGCCGCCTTCACCTGTTCAAATCGCCTTTCTCAGCTTTTTCAGCAGTTCCATATCCGCGGGACAAAAGGCGTAGTCGCCTATTTCTTCGGCCCGAATCCAAGCGATGGCACTGTGTTCCAGCAGCACCGGCGCGCCATGCTCGATCTCCGCCGCATAGAGCGACAAGTGGATTTCGCCATGTGAAGCGTCCGCCAGCAGCATTCCCACCTGGATCTCCATGCCCAGTTCCTCTCGAATTTCGCGGCGCAGCGCCGCCTGCGGCGTTTCACCCGTTTCAAGCTTGCCGCCGGGAAATTCCCACAGCCCTGCATTGGCCTTGCCCGCAGGCCGCCTGCAAACCATGAATCGCCCGCCACACGTCGTCATTGCGGCCACCACTTCAATCATTGCGCCGTCATCTCCATCCGTTTTTTCTGCACCGCCATTGTAGCGCGCCGTGCAAACCGAAGTCAACAATTAAATTTCTGATAAACGCAAAACAAATACAACTTTTTGGGCGAAAGCTGCGTCTAAATATGTAGTGTGTCGCGCCGGGCATTCAGCGCGCGAATTCTGTTAACACGAAGCGCTTATATCCCCCGCATTGCCGCCGGTTTGTGCGAATTGCGCCATACACGTTAAATTGCGGGTAATTTTGATAAACGCACAGCCTTGTTAACCTTGCTGTGACTTTGATGTGCTATATTGTCAGATGTGACTGACAAGAAAATGAACAGATACTCGGGAGGTATACGCGAGATGAAAAAGCTGATTCTGGTACTGCTGAGCCTGGCGCTGCTGCTGCAGCCGATGATGGCGCTGGCCGAGGACGCGTCCGCCGACTGGCAGAACATTCTGCTGCTGGGTTGCGATACAAAGACCAGCGAAGGCTACGACCGTTCGGACACGATGATCGTTGTTTCGGTGAACGCAAAGACGAATCAGATTAAAATGACCAGCCTGATGCGCGATATCTGGGTACATATTCAGGGCTACGGCGAACAGAAACTCAATGCTGCCACCGTGTTCGGCGGCCCTGACCTGGCCATCAGCACCATCAACAAAAACTTTGGTCTCGACATCGAAAAATACGCCATGATCAACATTTCTGGCATGATCGATCTGGTCAATGCGCTGGGTGGCATCGACGTGGAAATCGACCAGGAAGAGCTCGAATACATCAACAACAACGTTGAGGAACATACGCGCTATGTCGGCTCCGACGCGGATCTTGGCGAGCCCATCGCCGCACCGGGTTTGGTGCATCTCAACGGCGCGCAGGCCGTTTGCCACGCGCGCAACCGCACGACTGGTCAGGGCGATTATTCCCGCACCGAGCGCCAGCGCAACGTGCTGATGGCCATTGCGAACAAGATCAAGAATGAAAGCTCGCTGCTGACGGTGCTGGCCGTCATCAAGGAATTGCTGGGCTTTGTAGAGACAAATCTTTCTCTGGACGACCTGATGGCGCTGGCGGCGGTAGGCTTCAACGCCGACCTGAGCAGCGTGGAACAGTTGCGCCTGCCCGTAGACGGCACCTACAAGACCGGCTACGTCGGCGAATACTGGTGCATCCAGCCCAATTTTGAACAGAATGCCAAGCTGCTGTACGATTTCATCTACGGCGAATAAATACTTGAAATGGAGCATTGTCGCGGCATGAAAAAGGTACTGCTGGTCACCTCGTCCGCCTGCATGATCCTGCGCTTCAATCTGGAAAATATCCGATTGCTGCAATCGCTGGACTATCAGGTGGACATCGCCTGCAACTTTGTACACGGCAACACCTGCGACGATCAGGGCGTGCAGGAACTCAAGCGCTGGTGCGCCGAGCACCGGGTGGGCTGTCATCAGGTGGATTTTGACCGCAATGTATATCACTTTCGCCAGAATATTCGCGCCTATACTCAGCTGCTGGCGCTGCTGCGCGCAAACGGCTATGCTTTCATACACTGCCACACGCCCATCGGCGGCGTAATTGCGCGCCTGGCGGGCCATGCGGCGAGCGTGCCCGTGATATACACGGCACATGGCTTCCACTTTTTCAGCGGCGCACCGCTGAAAAACTGGCTGCTGTACTATCCGGTAGAGCGCCTGCTGGCGCACAGAACGGACACGCTGATCACCATCAACCACGAGGACTACGCACGCGCGCGGAAATTTGCCGCGAAGCACGTCGCCTATATTCCCGGCGTGGGCATTGATACGGTGAAGTTCCAGCCCATGCCCGAACTGCGCGCCTCCAAGC
>CAKUDW010000286.1 GCA_934645275.1 uncultured Clostridia bacterium | reverse complement strand
GTGTACTTCCTCGGAAATGCGATCGATGCGATCGTATGCAGGCATAATGCTTCCTTTCTACCCTGCCAACAGGGATAACTGATAAAAGCGGGCGTTCGTGCAGAACGCCCGCAGTCAATGCTTGTTACTGCTCAACTTCTTCCATATTGAAGCACTCGATGACGTCGTTTTCCTTGATATCATTGTAGCCGTCGATGCCGATACCGCACTCATAGCCGGTATTAACTTCCTTGGCATCGTCCTTAAAGCGCTTCAGCGAGCTGATTCTACCCTCATGGATGACCACGTTATCGCGCAACAGGCGCACCTGCGCGCTGCGGATAATCTTACCATCGGTCACATAAGAACCCGCGATGGTACCCACGCCAGATACCTTGAACGGCTGGCGCACGGTGGCATGACCAAGCAGAACTTCCTTGAACTTCGGTGCAAGCATGCCCTTCATGGCGTTCTGGACATCCTCAATGGCCTGATAGATGACGCGGTAGAGCCGCACATCAATCTTTTCCTTCTCGGCCATGGCGCGGGCGTTGTTATCCGGACGCACATTGAAGCCGATGATGATAGCGTTGGACGCGCTGGCCAGCATAACGTCGGTTTCGGTGATCGCACCGACACCGCCATGGATGGAACGCACGCGCACTTCGTCGTTCGAGAGCTTTTCCAATGACTGACGAACCGCCTCCACGGAGCCCTGCACGTCGGCCTTGATGATGACGTTCAAATCCTTCACCTGACCCGCAGAAATCTGGTTGAACAGATCGTCCAGGGTAGTCTTCTGCTGAGACTTGATGAGGGCCGCACGCGCCTTATCGCGGCGCTCCTCCGCCACCTGACGAGACAGGCGGTCGTCGTCCACGGCAGAAATCTGATCGCCCGCTTCGGGCACATCATTGAAGCCGATAACCTCTACCGGATCGGAAGGGCCTGCGCTCTTCATGCGCTCGCCACGTTCATTCACCATGGCACGCACGCGGCCATAGGCCATGCCCGCTACGATGGTATCACCAACATGCAGCGTACCGTTCTTCACCAATACCGTAGCCACCGGGCCGCGGCCCTTGTCCAGACGCGCTTCGATGATAATGCCGCGCGCCTTGCGATTCGGGTTGGCACGATAGTCCTGCACCTCGGCCACCAGCAGAATCATCTCCAACAGCTGATCCACGCCTTCGCCAGTCACAGCAGAAACCGGCACCATGATGGTATCGCCGCCCCAGTCCTCACAGACCAGACCGTATTCCGTGAGCTGCTGCTTGATGCGCTCGATGTTCGCCGCAGGCTTATCAATCTTGTTGATGGCGACAATGGTCTGAACGCCCGCCGCCTTGGCATGGTTAATGGCTTCAACCGTCTGAGGCATCACGCCGTCGTCCGCCGCGACCACCAGGATAGCGATATCCGTCGCCATCGCACCGCGCAGGCGCATAGAAGTAAAGGCTTCGTGGCCGGGTGTATCCAAGAAGGTAATCTGCTTGCCGTCCAGATTGACGGTGTAAGCGCCGATATGCTGGGTAATGCCGCCCGCTTCGCCCGCAGTCACGCGCGTCTTGCGGATGTAGTCCAGAAGCGAAGTCTTGCCGTGGTCGACGTGACCCATGATGGTAACGACCGGCGGGCGGGGCTGGAGATCTTCCTCCGCGTCCTCTACGTCCTCCTTCTCGAGGGCGTCCTCGGCTGTGGCGGTCAGTTTCTTCTCCAGTTCGATATCATACTCCGCACAGACCAAACCGGCGGTTTCGTAATCGAGCTCATTATTGATGGTAGCGATGATGCCCAGCATCATCAGCTTCTTAATGATTTCACCTGCAGGCTTGCCGATGCGTTCGGAAAGATCGCGTACGGTAATCGTCTCGGCGGTCATTACGGCCTTTTCAATCTTTACCGGCTCAAAGGCCTTGACCTGCGCCGCCTGCTTTTTCTTCTTCTTGCCGCGCACGAACTCATCGTCGTAGCCGTTCATGTTCATCTGAACATTATCGCGACGGCGCGAATTCTTATTGGCATTGCGCTCGGGATCGACCTGGCGCACATATTGCTTCTTGTTCGGATCGTAGTTGGATACGCGTTCCTTCTCCATTGCAGGCGCCATTTCCGGCATTCTAGAACGACCGCCAAAGCCGCCGCCTCGGGGCGCACCGCCGCCAAAGCCACCGCTTCTGGGCGCGCCGCCCTGACCTGCCTGCGGCGGGCGATTGCCAAAGGGACGCTGGCCCGGCTGGCCTGCCTGACCTGGCTGCGCGGGACGGCCATACGGACGCTGGCCCGGCTGACCTGCCTGACCCGGCTGCACGGGACGGCCATACGGGCGCTGGCCCGGCTGGCCTGCCTGACCCGGCTGCACGGGACGGCCATACGGACGCTGGCCCGGCTGGCCTGCCTGACCCGGCTGCACGGGGCGGCCATACGGGCGCTGGCCCGGCTGGCCTGCCTGACCCGGCTGCACGGGGCGGCCATACGGGCGCTG
>CAKUDW010000285.1 GCA_934645275.1 uncultured Clostridia bacterium | reverse complement strand
GTTCTGGAGCGCAGCTTCATACTTCGGCCGCAGTTCGTCCAGTTCCTCCTGGGCCATTTCACGCATGTCTGGATCGTTGAGTAGTTCCTCGGCGGCGGCGATTTCCTCGCGCAGACGGCGGAAACTTTTAGCCGTTTCATTTAATTCTGCCATTTCGGCGTGTTCGCGCATCAGGCGCGTAAAAAGCGCGCTGTCGGCAATAACCTCCGGCAGCGTGATGCGAATGGATAGCTCTTCAAAGCGTCCCTCGATGCTTTCCAGCTGGCGTGCAATGCGTTCCTGTTCATTGAAAGAAATATCCGGCATATTTCAGCTCCTTGCCCAAACAATTCGTTCGATACCGTTCAAATCACGAATGATGCCGCTTCCCGATGCCTGAAGCCCGGAGCAGAGCAACTCCTGCACGTCCCTTGCTTCGCCCTCGCCTACTTCCAGGTAGATGCAGCCGTTCGGGTTCAGATGCGCAGGCGCGTCCTGAGCAATGCGGCGATAAAAATCCAGACCGTCTGCGCCGCCGTCCAGTGCCAGCGCCGGTTCGAAGCGCACTTCTCTTTGAAGCGCGTCCATTTCAGAGGTGCGTATATAGGGCGGGTTGCAGGCGATCAAGTCGAACTTTTCTCGGCTTACTGCACGGAACAGGTCGCCGTGACGCAGCGTGACCTCGGCGTTGAGCGCGCGCGCATTGCGACGGGCGACTTCGAGCGCGTCCTGACTGACGTCGGCCAGCGTGACGGCGGCTCCCGGAATGAGTGTCTTGATGGAAATGCCGATTGCGCCGCTTCCGCAGCACATATCTAGCACCTTCGGCGCATGCACGCCGCGCAGCGCGATAATTACGTTTTCCACCAGCGGTTCAGTGTCCTGCCGGGGGATAAGCACGCGGTGATCCACATAAAAGCGCAGCCCCATAAAGTCGGCACGCTGCAATATGTACTGAATTGGCTCTCCCGATACGCGGCGGCTCAGGCAGGCGTTCATTTGTGTCAGCTGCGCTGGCTCGATGGTGTTCTGCGCTTCAAAGCGCAGCGCCGGCGCGGTCATGCCAAGCACATCCTCGGCGATCCAGGCCGAATCGATTTTCGGATCGGGGCAGCCGGATTCAGTCAGTTTTTCCCGCGCGTCCGAGAGCCATTCTCCGATGGTCAAGCGTTATCCTCTCCTTCTGAGGGCGTTATCTCCTCGGTGTTCTTTGTTTCCTCAACGGCACTTTCCGGCGAAGTTTCGCAGGGTGCGTCATCCTCCTCGCCCAGAGCGGCGTGGAAGGCGCACATCGCGACTTCCATCATCTGGGGATGCGGCTCCAGCGTGGTCAGATATTGCAGAAAATCCAGCGGCGCGCGCGCGATGCGCACGGGCAGCGTCATATCCGCGCTCTCCAGTGCGGAAAACGGTTCATTTAACAGGGCGGCTACGCCCAGCACGATGCCTATGCGAATTGCCGCATTCAGCAACAGACCGTCCGCACGTATCATGGAAAAGAGTATTATGGAGATGATGGTCACGCTCAGCAGAAACGCGCTCTCGCTTCGGCGAGTAATGATGGGGTATTGCGCGGCGGCTTCGCAGGACATTTCATCCCGGCATTCGTAGCAGTTTATACATTTGTTCAGCGCGCCCTTGTACATTAGCAGGCGCTTGAGCACGCGCAACCGCCCGCCGAAGCCCACGGCAGCCAGCAGACCGAATATGCGCACTGCACACACGATGGCGTTTGTCTGCGCGCGAGTGACGTCTGTCGAGACGCGCAGCAGCGCTTCAACGCCCTTCGGCGCAGCCAGCATGCAGCAGAAGGCAATCAGCGGCAGGCACAGAGCGCTTAGCAGCGTCACGATGCTCTGGGGCGATATGTGCAGAAAAGCGGCGACGCGCTGCTCGGCCGATGTGCCGCGCACAGGGCGTTGGGGATCCAGCTCTACCGATTCGCTTAGGCCGTCGAAGAAGCGATACAAATCGCGCAGCAGCCGCGCTACGCCCCGCAGAAAGGGGATGTGCAACAGCGCTCGAAGTAACTTGCGCGGTTCGCGGCGCAGGCGCACGGAAATATCCTTTTTTTCGTTGCGCACGGCGAATACGGTGTATTTGCCTACCTCGAGGCGCACGCCTTCGGCTACGGGCGTACCGCTGAAGCGTCTGAGCTTGGCCATGGCGCTCTTCTCCTTCCATGCAGCGATTATATAATAAGTAAAAAATGAAAAACGCAGGCCGGCGCGCATTCGCGGGTCTGCGAAGTGAAATTCTGTAGCGCGCAATAGACAGCTAAAGCACCGCAAAGAGGATATCCTTGCGGTGCTTTAAACTGACTACATGCCGTAGCGCTTCTTGAAGCGATCCACGCGTCCGCCGGTGTCAACCAGCTTCTGCTTGCCGGTGTAGAAAGGATGGCACTTTGAGCAGATATCAACGCGCAGTTCTTTCTTCACGGAGCCCGTTTCAAAGGTTTCGCCGCAGACGCAGCGAACGATTGCCTTGCC
>CAKUDW010000284.1 GCA_934645275.1 uncultured Clostridia bacterium | reverse complement strand
GTGCCGCCGGCACTGGCGTGCGGGCGAGCTGGCACCGCGTGAGATTCGCAAGATTACCAGCGGCAGGCGAACTTATTTGCCACTGATGCTGCTGGCTGATCCCAGCGAGGAGATGATCGGTCGTTATCTGGACGACGGCGAGCTGTATGTGCTGATGATGAACGGTCAGCCGGTCGCCGAGGCGGTTGTGCTGATGCACGAAGATGAAAACGCGTGCGAGTTGTGCAACCTGGCCACCGCGCCCGCCGAGCGAAATCGCGGCTACGCTTCGCACTTGCTGCGGCATCTGCTCAAACTGTACCGGCCGCGTTGCCGGTATATGGAAGTCGGCACTTCCGAGGATATGGAGCCGTTCTATGCGCGCTTCGGCTTTAAGTGCGAGCGCACCATTAAGGGCTTTTTCAGACAGCGCGCCTATGTGGACGCGGGCGTCGTTTTCGATGATCCGGAGCTGGGCGACATGCAGGTCATGCGCGTCCGCATCGATTTATAAGGAGAAATAATCATGTTTGTTGCTTCCGATTGGAAAGAATATGAAGTGATTGATACCGGCGACGGCGAGAAGCTGGAGCGGTGGAAGGATATCATTTTGCGTCGCCCGGACCCGCAGGCCATCTGGCCGAAGCAGCGGCCCGAGCTATGGCGCACGGCGGACGCATGGTATCATCGCTCGACGAAGGGCGGCGGCGAATGGGAGTTTTTTAAAAAGCTTCCGGAGCGCTGGACGTTGAAATACGGCGAGCTGAGTTTCTATGTGCGTCCCACGGGCTTTAAACACACAGGCCTTTTTCCCGAGCAGGCCGTGAATTGGGACTGGATGGCCGGGCTGATTCGCACGGCCGGCCGGCCGGTGCGCGTGTTGAACCTGTTCGGCTATACCGGCGGCGCGACCTGCGCCTGCGCGGCCGCGGGCGCAAAGGTGACGCACGTGGACGCAGCCAAGGGCATGGTGCAGTGGGCGGGGGAGAACCGCAAGCTGTCGGGGATCGATGAAACGCGCGTGCGCTGGATCGTGGATGACGCGCTGAAATTTGTGGAGCGCGAGGCGCGCCGCGGCAACGTCTACGAGGGCATTCTGATGGATCCGCCCAGTTATGGCAGGGGGCCCGGCGGCGAGGTGTGGAAGCTGGAAAACGAGCTGTTTGGACTGGTTTCAGCGTGTGAAAAGGTGCTGGCCCAGGACGCGCTGTTCATGCTGATCAACAGCTATACCACCGGGCTTCAGCCGGCAGTGCTGAACAATATGCTGCGCATGACGGCGGCACGCAAGCGCGGTGGGCTGGTCACAGCGGATGAAATCGTGCTGCCAGTGCGCTGCGGCGGCGTGTTGCCCTGCGGCGCAAGTGGCCGCTGGAGCCAAACCTGCTAACTGATTCGACAGAAAACATGGTAAACGTGCATGATATTGCTATCCATTCAAAACCTGAATAAATCGTTTCAAATGAACGCCGTGTTGAAGGACGCGAACCTCACTTTGCAAACCGGGCAGCGCATGGGTCTTACCGGCGTCAACGGCTGCGGCAAATCTACGCTGTTCAAGCTGATCGCGGGCGGCATGGAGCCGGATTCGGGCGTAGTTTCAGTAGCGCGCGGCGCGAAGGTCGGCCTGCTGACGCAGGAAGCGGACATCCAGTCCGACCTGACCGTGCAGCAGGAGCTTGAACGCGTGTTCGAGCCGCTGCGGGAAATGGAGAAAAAGCTGCGTGCGCTGGAAGCGGAAATGGCCGAGCAGCATGCGGATGCGACGGCTTGCGAGCGCCTGTCCAAAAGCTATGCGAATTTGCTGGATCGCTTCGAGGCGTCCGGCGGCTACGAATGGCCGAGCCGCATTCAGGGCGTGCTGGCGGGCCTGGGCTTTGCGCGCGGCCGCGAAAATCAGCCCGCGCGCGTGCTCTCGGGCGGCGAAAAGACGCGTTTGTGCCTGGCACGGCTGCTGCTCACACAGCCGGACTTGCTGCTGCTGGACGAGCCGACCAACCATCTGGACCTGCAGTCGGTGCAGTGGCTGGAAGAAACGCTGAAGAAGTATCGCGGCACGGTGTTGGTGATTTCGCACGACCGCTATTTTCTGAACGCCGTCTGCGACTGCATGGCCGAGATTTCTATGGGCCACATCGTGCAGTACGAGGGCAATTATGATGTCTTTTCAGTCAAGCGACAGGCGGATATAGAGCGTCAGATTAAAGAATATAACCTGCAACAGGCGGAAATTGCCCGGCAGGAGGCCATTATACAGCGCTATCGCATGTTCAATCGTGAAAAATCCATCAAGGCTGCGGAGAGCCGGGAAAAGCGGCTGGAGAAGATGGAACGGTTGGAAAGACCGAAGAGCGAGCAGAAGCTGCGCCTGAGTTTTGAAGCGCGGCGACGCACCGGTGAAGAAGTGCTCGGCGTAAAGGATGTTTCCAAGGGTTTCGATGGTCGTACGCTGTTTGAACACTTCAGCCTGCAGTTGCGGCTGGGTGATCGCG
>CAKUDW010000283.1 GCA_934645275.1 uncultured Clostridia bacterium | reverse complement strand
TCCGCCACGGTCGACGGCATAACCGTTTCCGAGCCGGAGGAACCCAACCCCCATTATGTTTCGGGAACGAAGCGGCAGGTGTATGAATTCCTACAGGAATTCACGCCCGGCGGGCAGCTGTTTCAGGTGGCGAACATGGATGCAGAGCATCCGGCACGGCTGGCGCTGTACAGCAGTGCGATCCTGCTGCTGTCGACCTGCTGTGGGATTGTCATTTTCCGCCGCAAGGATCTGAAGTAAGGAGCGATGGCGGAAATGGAGATATGGCTGACGGTTTTAATCATCGCGCTGGCGCTGGCGGCGCTCATACTGCTGCTGAGGCTGCTGTCGCTGCGGCATGCCCTGCGCGAGGTGGCGGACGAGCTGGATGAAAAGCTCGCAGCGGATACCAATACGCTGATCTCCATTTCCAGCGGTGACCGCGCGGCGCGGGCGCTGGCGGCGCGCATCAACGCGCAGCTTCAGGCGCTCCGCCGCGAACGGTTGCGACTGCAAAATGGTGATGCGGCGCTGAAAAACGCCGTCGCCAATATTTCGCACGACCTGCGCACGCCGCTGACCGCCATTTGCGGTTATCTCGATCTGCTGTCGCAGGAATATGCCTCGCCGCAGGCCGCGCGTTACCTCGCCGTCGTTCGCGAGCGCGCCGATGCCATGCGTGCGCTCACGCAGGAGTTGTTTCAGTATTCCGTGCTGAGTTCTGCAGCGGAGGAAATGAAGCGCGCGCCCGTCTGCCTGAACGATATACTCGAGCAGAGCCTGGCGGGGCTTTACGCTGAGCTGAGCGCGCGGGAGATCGCGCCGGTCATTCATTTTTCCGAAAAGCCGGTCGTGCGCATGCTGGACGCCGATGCGCTCCGGCGCATATTTGATAATATCCTGAGCAACGCCGCCAAGTATTCGGGCGGCGATCTTGACGTTGCGCTCGCGGTGGACGGTACGGTCGAGTTCGCCAACTCCGCCCCCGGGCTGACGCGCGTGCAGGCGGAGCGCTTGTTCGACCGTTTCTACACCGTGCAGACGGGCAGCAGCGCCACGGGGTTGGGGCTGTCCATCGCCCGCACGCTTATGGAGAAAATGGGCGGCACGATCTCGGCGCAGTATCAGGCGGGGAGGTTGTGCATTCGCGTGTGCTTTGGTAAATAAAGCGTTGCTCTGTTTTTAACAGAAAGCGCACATCCGGCGCGCATGTCGCCGGATGTGATTCCTGTATCGTTTCCATCAGTTTTATCGGATTATGGTCGCGCCGCGGTACGCATGAATTGAGGCGCGTTGGTGGTCAAACTTAGCCGACCGAATAGAAGCGGATGTCGGGGGCCTCTGCCCATGTGGGCTGTAAACCCGGTGCCACCTTTTCTCTGAACAGAGCTGAACCGAGATAGGCGCGGGCGTGGTCCATGCTGTCGAAGCCATGAATTACCTGCACGTCCTCATCGCGAATCAGGAGTTCCTTTGTCAGCGCGCCTGGAATGGTATCCAGAAATGACTGGCGGTATGTTGTGTAGATGTGGGCGGCTGCCGGGCGATTTTCAGCATTGATTTTCATGGTGACTTGGAGATAGGCTTTTACTTTCATGTCAGAATTCCTCCGCTGCAAGTATTGCATTTTCTGAATGCGCTGCCATTGTAGCACGCATGCTTGTGCAATGGAAGATATAAGCAAAATAGTGAGTCACTCATAAATTCAATAGCGACTATTAAAATCAGATATGTCGGTGTATAATGTTCTATCAGGAGGAGAGGTTTCATGTATCAGAAAAAGCTTGATCCGGATATCCGCTGCCCGCTGGAATACGGCTTGCAGGTATTCGGCGGCAAGTGGAAATCGCGCATACTGTGCGTGCTTGCCGCGAAAACCACGCTGCGCTATGGCGAGCTGCGCGGCGAAATGGCAAACGTGACGGATGCGGTGCTTGCCGCGGCGCTGAAGGAACTGCTCGCGGACGATATGATCTGTCGCAGGCAGTATCAGGAAATTCCGCCGAGAGTGGAATACAGTTTATCGGAAAAGGGGCGCTCCGCCGTTCCAATTCTGCAGAGTATCTGCCGTTGGTCTGGGGCGTTTTATCATGATGAGAACACACTTGCGCAGCGGCAGTGCCAGAAGTGCGACTATAAGTAGGCCGTTCTTCGCCTTGGGGCATTTGTGTTCGTGTAAAAAATGAAATGGCGATGGATTATAATGGTTTCGGAATGACAGCGATTTGGAAAAGCGAGCGAGTATACGCTTTCATTGACAAAGTGCTGGAATTATAATATAATCTGGACCGAATGTTGCACATCTTATGATGTGCAACACGTAATTTTAACTATGAGAGGAATATCATGAATCAATCTGAAAAAGCATCCCGTTTATCCGGCGTTCGGCAAAAATCGAGATACGAAGCTGCGCGGCGCGCACTGATATTCTGGACGCTGTTTATTGGAATCGGTGCAGTGGGCGGCGCGCTGTGTATGCTGATCAAACCCGACGGCAGTATCATGG
>CAKUDW010000282.1 GCA_934645275.1 uncultured Clostridia bacterium | reverse complement strand
CCTATCCCGTGGATGAAGAGGGCGACGATTATCTGGAAAAGCTGCGCATGCTGGAATACGACATGCTCTACGGCGATGGGGGCGCCTATGGCGAGGCGGGTTCGTATCAGCCCACCGATTTGCAGATGGGCATTACGCCCGTTGTGGCCGACAGCGCCGTGCTGGAATATGGCCGCCTGCTGGTGACCGGTGAAAACTTCACGCAGTTCAGCACGATTATTTCCGGCGAGGAACAGTTGGATACTGTGTTTATCGACAGTCGCCACATCGCCGCAAAGCTCGATGCCGAGGCGCAGAGCGAGCTGGGCGGGCGCGTGTGCGTGGCGCAGGTTGCCTCTGAGGGCGAGGAGCTGAGCCGCACAAAGGAAATTGTAATCCGGAAAAACTGAATGGACGCGCATAAAGTGAACGGGTCCCTGTCATGCGGCAAGGACCCGTTCGGTTTGTTGACCAAGACGGCCGGAAAATCCGGGGGCATATATGGGGCTCTAGTTTGCCCGCTGATAAGCCGTGAAAATTCGTCGGCGAATAAAATGGGACTGCCGTGCAAGGCAGTCCCATTTTAAATCACTCCGTGATGACCACGGTCGTACCCTTCGGGCAGTTTTCATAGATCCACTTGGCGTGCTCCACCTTCAGGCGGATGCAGCCGTGACTGGCGCGGCGGCCAAGCTTGCGCACGGAGGTCTTGTTCAGCACCTTGCCGCGGGAATAGACCACCGAATGGAACATGATGCCGCCCACGATGTGGTAGCCCCACTTGGCGTAGCAGTCGAATTTCTTGAAATAGTACCATTCGCCCGTGCCGGAGGGGCCGATGGACTGGTAGGTGCCCAGCGGAGTTTCCGTTTCAGGACCCTTTAGCCCCGTGGAGCAGATCATTTCGCCCAGATAGGTGTTGTAGCCGGAGCCGTCCCACTGGTAAACGTAGACGCGCTGGTCGGTTACATTGATAATCAGTTTATAGGGATTCACATATTCTTCGGCAGCCTCCGCATCCGCGGAAAACAGGCGGCGCTGCGTGGCCTCATCGGCGATGGCGGTCTGCGCCAGATTGTTCTTTTTCTGGAAGTACAGCAGGGCGCGGCTGGTCGCCTCGTCAAATTCGCCGTTTACGATGGCTAGATAATTCAGCGTGTGCAGGCGGCGCTGCAGGCGGTCAACCTCTGCGCCGCTATCGCCGTTGGCGACGGTTTGCGCGTAGACATCAAAGCTGTACTGACCATCCACGAAGGCGAGCACATCGCTGGTGATGGCGGTCAACTCATCCGAATCCAGCGGCACGTCGTCGGCAATGGGTGCGTCGTCCAGGCCGGTGGTCAGCGTGGGCTCGGGCGTTATTTCCGGTTCAGGGCTGGGGGTAGGATGGGCGCGCAGATAAGTGTGCAGGTAGCTTTTGAATTCGACCACGGCTTCGCCGGTTGCAGAACCCGCCTTGCCATCGGGCTCGTCGGCCAGAAAACCCCATATCATCAGCTTTTCCTGCGCGCGATAGGTCACGCTTTCGGGATCCATGGAATTGGCGGCAGTCACCAATTCCGCGCCGGAGAAAAGCAGGTTCTGAAGCGCAGCGTCGGCCTCGCCGGTTTCAACCATGTCGTTTGCGCGCTGGAGGGCGGAAATTGCGTCCTCGGTGTTTTTGCCGAATACGCCGTCAGCCTCGTCCTTCAGATAACCCAGCTGAATCAGCCGGTTTTGCAGCAGTACGATGGCGGTGGAATCGTCGCCGTCGCGGTCGCCGCGCTTGAGCGTAGCCAGCGCCGTGGAATCGCTGTCGCCATAGATGTCGCCCTCTTCAACGCCATCCTCCGCAGCCGCCATTTCGGCCGCTTCCTCTGCGCTTGCAGTGGGCAGCGCGGCCGTTTCAGCCATGGCGGGCAGATAGGGTACGAACATCGCAATCAGCAGAATCAGGCTCAGACATTTGCGCAGCATGAATACACCTCATATTGTTTTCAGGAAAAGTGAATTAAAAAGTCAGCGTTCGGGTTCAGGTGTGATGCGAATTACGCGCTCGCCCACCTGAACGGGCCGGTCTTCCACCATGTAGCTGCAGCCGCACAGCAGCAGCGCCAGCGCGGCAAGCAGCGCCGCGAGCTTTAATTTCATAGGCGCGTTTCCTCGCTTTGTCGAAATTCAGGCAGTTTCCATTGTAGTACAGAAGCGGCGCCGCCTTCCATTCTTTTCATGTTAAAAAGGAAGTACAAAAATAGGCCGGCCCGCCGCAATTGCGGGGGCCGGATGTTGAGGTATTTCTGCAATTATGAATTACGCAAAGGGATTCTCATCCTTGTAGAGCATGTGCGCAGGCTGGTTGAACTTCACATTTTCAATGCCAAGCAGCTTCATTACGCTAAAGAGCGCCTTGCCGGCCTTGCCGAATGCCACCGCGCCGTGGTGCGGATAGCCGTCCGCGATCAGCACATGGCGATAGAAGCGGTTCATTTCCTTGATTGCGAACACACCGATGCCGCCGAACGACTGCGTGGCCACCGGCAGAACCTCGCCCTGCGCGATGTAGGCCTGAAGCTGGCTGTCCTT
>CAKUDW010000281.1 GCA_934645275.1 uncultured Clostridia bacterium | reverse complement strand
CCTTATGAGTATTACGACGATGAGACCGGAGAAATTGTGGGCATCGACGTTGAAATCGCCCAGGCAGTTGCCGAGAAGCTGGGCTACGAACTGGAAATTCAGGATATGCAGTTCGATTCAATCATCGCGGCGGTTGTGAGCGGCAAGGTAGATTTCGGCATGTCCGGTTTTACGGTGACTGAAGAGCGCAAGCAGAGTGTCGATTTCTCTACACCTTATACCACGGCGGTACAGTCGATTATCGTGCCAGAGGGCAGTCCAATCGAATCGGTGGACGATCTGTTCAATCCTCAGAACAGTTACGCTATCGGCGTGCAGATTGGCACCACCGGCGACCTGTACATTACCGACGACATTGAAGCCAACGGCCTCAAACACACGGTGCAGCGCTTCAATAAGGCCCCTGACGCCGTGGTAGCGCTGCTGGCGGGCAAAATCGACTGTATGGTCATAGACGATCAGGTAGGCGTGGCGTTCGTAAACAACAATGAAGGTCTGAAGATTCTGGATACGGCCTATGCCTTCGAAGAGTATGCCATCTGCTTTGCTAAGAACAGCGAACTCTATCAGCCCTTTAACGAGGCGCTTGAGGCGTTGATTGCCGATGGTACGGTTCAGAGCATTATCGATAAATATATTCCGGCTGAATAAAAAAGATATAAATGCAAAATGCACTTTGTGCGGCGGCCGTCTCGCGAATTTTGCGGGACGGTCGCCTTTTGCCCTTTTGGGATTGAATTGTCCGTAATTCGTAACATGTTTCCATTGTTTTTTCGCGCCAGGTATGGTATGATTATTAAGATAATATGAGTAATTGGAATATCGCAGGGGGATTGCATGCGGGAAAAGCTTAAACGCCTACTGCCGGGCTACGCCGTTCGACCGCTGGCATGCGCGTTTGCGTTTAACTTGTTTACTTATTATGTCACGCGATTGATTTCAGCAAACGCGCTGCATCACAATCTGTCGATCGGCCTTGACAGCAGAATTCCGCTGTGTACGCCGTTTATTTTTTTCTATATTCTGGCTTATCTGCAATGGATTGTAGGCTTTGTCGTCATTGCACGGGATGATTCCGTGCGCTGCGGTGAAGTGCTGGCCGGTGAAATGGTTGCCAAGGCAATCTGCTTTATATGTTTTGTCGCGCTGCCGACATCGATGGTTCGGCCTGAAATTCCGCACGGCGGTCTATGGAACTTGCTGACGGCGCTGATTTACCGGCTGGACACGCCGGATAATCTGTTTCCATCCATTCACTGTCTGGAAAGCTGGATATGCTTTCGCGGCGCGATAGGATTAAAGCGTATGCCAAAATGGTATGCGTCGTGCATGCTGGTGCTATCGTTGCTTGTGGCGGCGTCTACGGTGTTGGTCAAGCAGCATGTTTTCCTGGACATACCCGCGGGCATATTGGCGGCGGAAATTGGGCTGTGGCTCTCGCGAAGGCTGGGGCGGGGCAAATTGCTTGTGGGGCGCGCCGGAAATTGAGCGCAAGCCGCGTGTGGGCGGCGTAATGATAATATGCAGTGTGCAAAATGAAAGTGAGGCGCGCTTTGAATTCAGAAAATCCCGGAAACGGATCTAATTGGAAAAAACAGCTTGCATGGTCGTTGCTGTTCGTTGTGATTGCCGTGGCGAGCGCATGGGCGATCACATCGCAGAGCCGAGGCTTTTCGCTGGCGGCGTTTCGGGAATTTGTTCACGGCGCGTCGCTGCCGTGGCTGGGGGCGGCGGTGCTGTGTATGCTGATCTATATTTATGCTGAGGGCGCGGCGCTGAACTACATTTGCGGTTCGTTTTCCTGCCGCAGGCGCCGGCGTGACGGTTTTGTCTACGCCTCGGCAGACATCTATTTTTCCGCTATTACGCCTTCGGCGACTGGCGGACAGCCCGCCAGTGCTTTCTTCATGATTCAGGACGGCATACCTGGTCCGACGGCTACGGTTGCGCTGCTGGTGAATTTATGCATGTACACACTGTCCATCATATTTATCGGCGCGTTCTGCTTCATCATGCGGCCGAATATATACGCTTCCTTTTCACTGGCACCCCGATTGCTGATTCTGCTGGGCTGTGCGGTGCAGCTTGGCCTTGTCGTACTGTTTGCAATGCTGTTGCGGCATGAAAAGTGGGTGGAAAAGCTTGGCGGCGGCGCAATTCGCCTGTTGTCAGCGCTGCATCTGGTGCGTCATCCAGAGGCGCGGCGCGAAAAGTTGAAGGCGCAGATCAGGCGTTATAAGCAGGATGCGGCGCTGGTTTTTGGGCGCTGGGGTATGTTGGCGAAGGCGCTGGCATTCAATATTCTCCAGCGCGCGGCATTTATCACGGTGGCGATGTTTGCTTATCGGTCGATGGGCGGTCGCGGCGCGGGCATGTTGGATATCTGGACAGTGCAGGGTTTTGCCATACTGGGCTACAATACCATACCGATTCCCGGAGCGATTGGCGTGGCAGACTATCTGATTCTGGACGGTTTCCGGCAGTTGATGGACGGCGCAACGGCGGTTAATCTGGAACTGGTGAGTCGCTGGCTATCGTTTTACAG
>CAKUDW010000280.1 GCA_934645275.1 uncultured Clostridia bacterium | reverse complement strand
CTCTAAAAGCAAACCGGCGTATTCCGATGCGGGAAACGCCGGTTCTTTGTAATGAATGAGATTAAATTAGACTTTGGCCTTTTTTGCACGCGGCTTGGGCAATGGGATCACCGCTTCCAGGATCGGTACCAGCTTTTGTAACAGCGCGTCGTCGTCAATATCCAGTATATATTGCTCCTTAGCACCTTCGTAGGGTAGACCACAGTCGGCATTGCGCATCAGCGCTTCGAGTTCAGGCAGTTTCTTTGCAAATACGGTGTTGTCGCAGATGGAAAGGATCGGCTTGTCATTGAGATACACCATGTATTCGCCGAACATCTTTTTTGCGCGAATTGAACCGAACGCTTCCAAGCGTTCGCAGACATAATGCATGTATTCAGTCGTAGTCGCCATATTTTTGCCTCCAATAGAATTGTAGATTATTGCGAGCTGCTGTGCCGCAGCAAAAATTGCAATCGGGCAAAGCATGAACATTTGCACGTTCCAGTTTGGCCGCTGGTAGAAGGGTAACAGGCAAAATAGCAAAAGCCCCGTCAATCGGTTTGCAGTGCTGTGATGCAATTCGGGCGGGCAATGCCAGATTCGCGCGGCGACGATTGCAGATGTTTGTAACGCGGCGATTGACGCGATATAGCCCCAGCTCCATGCGGGGAAACGTAACTGCGGCAGGAGTTTTACGGTGCAAACGGCCATGAAAGCAAGGTCGGTAATGCTGTCCAGTTTGCTTCCCAATTTACTCTCGACGTGCAGGCGGCGCGCCAGGAATCCGTCCAGCGCGTCGCTGACGCCGCAAAGAGCGTACAGTTTCCAAAATAGACTTTGGTCTATACTGATTGCCGCCATTGCGGTGGCACATAACATGCGCAACACTGTAATTGCATTTGGGATGTTGCGCTTCATAGTCGGCGGAATGCGATGGTTTCGCGTTTTAATGATACTTTTTCGACTTGCCAACCCAAATCGAGCAGCTCCTTTTTGCTGTTCAAAAAGGCATGATCCAGGGGAAGACCGACAATTTGCTCAATTTCAGCAAAGCTCAATTCGATTGAATCGCAGCCCTGTCCGGCAATCCAGCGCCAGAGGGGCGCGTACTTACTCATGCATTTCCTCATCCTGTGCGAATTGCGGCGCGTGTGCATGTAGAAATGCTTCGACGGTGCGGTTGAACACATTGGGATTTTCGTGGGCCACAAAGTGGCTACCGGATAGAATTGCGAGCTCAGCATGAGGCAGGCTGCGAGCGATCAATTTGGTATGACTGCGCCGTATCATATCCCTTGTACCGGCGATGACCAGCACGGGCATGTTCAGCGCACGCAGCGCTTCAGGGGCGATTTGCGGCTCGTTGACCATTAAGCCCAGCATTTCAGCGTTTGCACGAGCTTTGTCGCTGCGCTTGGCGAACAGCCCTGCGATGCGGAAGCCGATTTCAATGGGCAACTGTACGCGCCTGTATACGCAGCCGGGGTTCAAATTCGCACCGTTTAGAATCAACGTTTCCACCATTTCAGGATGTTTTAATATAAATTCCAGCGCGATGTTGCCGCCATCGGAAAAGCCCAGCAGATGTGCGTGGTGAATGCCGAGCTCAAGCATGAAATCGTGCAAATCCTCTGAAAATCGGCGAATGCTGAAATCATCGCCGCCGCGCGGCGATTGGCCGTGGCCGCGCGTATCGGGAGCGATCACGCGGTAGAATTTTGAAAAATATTCGATTTGGTATTCGAAATAGTCGTGGCATTCGCCGTTGCCGTGCAACAGGATCAGCGGAAAGCCTGCGCCGCGCGCCTCATAAAACAGAGAAATGTCCAATGGCTTTGTACCTCCGATTAAAAATGTACCGGATCGATCAGACTGTCGCAAACAAAATCATGGAACGAAGCGTTCCGGAAAACTTGCTGGCGCAGCATTGGGCGTGAACGGGCGCGGCAATGGCCGAGGCGCTTTGAGCGGTATAGCGGTTCTCCTTACATTTTTCCACGGCCGACCAGCTTCATTGCCGCCATAACTGCACCGAACAGTACGCCGGCGATGGCCCAGATGATCCAGCTGTCCTTGGGCTGCGCATTTCCGGATGCGCCATAGGTATAGAACAGGAATATGGCGGTGACGACCAGCCAGTAGATAGCGCTGACGGTGCCGGTGAGCTTTTTGCGCGCCTTTTTTGCGCGGATGTAATCGCCTTCCTCCAACAGTTTATCTATGGCGCCCTGGATCACGCCGCCGTACACGAAGGCCACGCAGCCAAAGCCCGCGATGACCAGCAGCGCGCAGACTGCCCCAATATAAAGCAGGTCGCCTGTGCTGAAACAGCTTACGGCAAACAGCGGCAATACAGACAAGATGCACAGCACAACGCCAATGATGTTCAAGCGAGTATAGCGTTCACTGAACTCGCGCTTGCGCTCCTGCGCCATGCCGGTTACGCCATATTCGGTCTCAAATGGTTCGCTTTCCAGAAATCTGTACTCCTTGACCTTCGCACCGCAGAGCAGGAACAGGCTTACGCCCACGGCAACCAGCAACACCAGCGCGCACAGACCGA
>CAKUDW010000279.1 GCA_934645275.1 uncultured Clostridia bacterium | reverse complement strand
AGGTTAAGCTGAGCTTTAAGGTACAGGTGTTCTGACAGAGGTGTTCTGACAGAAAGGCCGGCGAATTCCATGGGAATTCGCCGGCCTGCGCAGCGGCTTAGCAGTTTGCAATTCTTACCACTTAACGAACGGCCCCTGCGACTCCAGATGGAATCGCAGGGGCTAAATTTATTTTTCGACAGGTTGAACCACCCATTCAACGGGCGACTGCAATTTACTCTGCGAGATTAGAGCGGCGCTTCCAGCGCAAGTTGCGCAGCGACCGTTATCAGGCAATGGCACGGTCACTCTTGTAGAGAGCCGCCGTACAGGGGGATAAAGGAAACAAAGAACAAAGCTGAGTAATCGGCTGGCAGTTGGGTAGATTTTCAAAGCGTGGAACGCAGGCCTTACGGCGTTGGCACCATCGTTCATTCAATGGATGCCCACGATTGACGCCCGATCTTTTCTTAAGGGAAGTTGGGCGTATTAACAAGCAAAACCGGCCTGCAGGCCGGTTCTAATTCCTTGATATTCACTTTTTTACTGTTTCCTGAGCGCGGAACGAGAGACATAACCAATCGCCGTGCCGTCTGCATTGGTAATCAGCGCGGAGCTGCCCTTTTTGCCCGCTACATATACCTGCGTACCCGCAGTGAGCGTACCGTCGTAATACTTGCTCTCGCGATAGGATTGACGCGTGACGAACTTAATGCGCGCGTCGCGCGTTGCAACGGCCTTCACGCGCTTGGTGAACATCAAATCTTGTAAGTGCGCGTAACAGGTTCTACCCTTGTAGCGCAGCTTTGCCCAGCTGCCGGAAATGCCGGTGACGGTCACCTTCGTGCCCTGCTTGAGCGCGCCGATGGTTTGCTTGCTGCCGCTGTACACGCGCATGGCGCTGGGCAACACTTTCGCGCCGTAGGACGCGGCCAGCGCGCTGCCGCACAGCATTACCAGAATCAGTGCGAGTGCAGCCAGTTTTTTCAAGTGCTTTTTCATGATTTCTGCGTCCTTTCATACCTGCGCGGAGTCGAACCCCGGCTGTTTTGCGGCGGTCCACAAACCACCTTGAATCATGACATTATTTTACACTTTTATGTAGCTGTTGTCAAGATGTTTTACGATTTTATATCGAATATATTTCACTCTGGCCTTGTCTGCGGCAGAAAATCGTGTATCTCCACGAACTGAACCTCATGATTCACGGCGGGGAGAAAGCGATTAAAGAAATCGCCGCTACGCATTGCGAGGGTCGCGCCGCTGTCGCAGGGGTGAAAGGCGAGCCTTTCTGCATCGCGTAGCGCCGAATCCACCAGCAGGCGCACGCGCATTTCCGAATCGAAGATCAGTCCCATGGGGCTGACTGCGCCGGGATGTACACGCAGCAGGCGCGCCATCTGTTCCTCCGTGCCGAAAGACAGGCGCGAGGACGCGGCCTGGCGCGAAATATCGGCTGTGCGAAAGCGCGCGTCCGGGCGCACGATGCACAGAAAGAAGTTCTTCTGATTTTTCGTGGTCAAAAAGTAGTTCTTGGGCGTGAGCGCACCGAGCCGGACGTCGTTTTCAGCGCAATCGGCCATGGTGGTTACGGGCGGGTGTTCCAGATAATCAAAGGCCACGCCCATTTTTTCGAGCGCGGCAAAAACTTCGTGTACGACGGGCGTCACAGCAGCCTCAGATCCTTTCCCTCCAGCTGAATCAGCAACCCATTTGAACGATCGAGCAGGCGCGAAGCTACGCGCTCGCCGTAGCGCTCCTTGAGTTGTACAGGCGAGAGATTCGTGGCGATTACCGTGCGCCGCCCGGCAGCCATGCGCTCGTTTAGCAGCGTGAACAGGTATTCCACGGTGATATTTTTCATCATCGGTTCGGAGCCCAGATCGTCGACCAGCAGCAACGGCGCTTCGAGCAGCTGCTCGAAGCTCACGTCGCCGTCCGCCGCGCCGAAGCACTGGCGGCGCATGGCTTCGAGCATGCGAAACGCAGTGATGCGCACGGCGGAAAAGCCGCGGGAGATCACGCGCTCAAACACGCAATTCAGCAGAAAGGTCTTGCCAAGGCCGCCTGAACCGGAAAGCAGCAGGTTCATGAAGCGCGTTTTGGGGAATGAATCGGCATAATCTTCGCAGGCGCGGCGCGCCATGTTCAGCAGGCGGCGCTGGCCGCCCTCCTCGGGAATGCGGCTCTCATCAAATTTGTCGAAGCACTGATCCAGCGTGCTGGCCATGCTGCCATCCTCGAACTGCAACAGGCGCAGTCGCCGCTCGAAGCATTCGCAGAAGCGGGACGGCGCTTCGCCCACCAGCCCGGTATCGCGGCAGACAGCGCAGTCATAGCGCATCTGAAGATAGTCCGCACCCAGTCCGGCGGCCGCTAGGCGGCGGCGAATTTCGGCGTTGTTGGCGAGGCCGCGCCGCTTCATGTCCTCGGCTACGGCACGGCGCGCGTCCATATCCGTAAGCGCGGTCATGCGGCGCATGGCGCCGACAGCCAGGTTCGCGTTTTCGGCGCGCAGACGGCCGATCTCAGGATCGATGCGCGCAGCTTCGTCGATGCGCTCGTCCAGCT
>CAKUDW010000278.1 GCA_934645275.1 uncultured Clostridia bacterium | reverse complement strand
TTCACGGCCTTGTAGCCCTGAGAGACCTCGTGGCTGGACAGCGCGGTGCCGCAGCGCGGGCAATAGGGCACGATCTTGTGGCCCTTGTACAGCAGCCCCTTCTTGGCGATTTCCTTCAGGCTCCACCATTCGGACTCGATGTAGTTGTCGTCGTAGGTGATGTAGGGATCGTCCATATCCAGCCAGAAGCCCACGCGGTCGGACATATCTTCCCACATGCCCTTGTACTTCCATACGGATTCCTTGCACTTCTTGATGAACGGTTCCAGACCGTACTGTTCGATCTGCTCCTTGCCGTCCAGTCCAAGCTGCTTTTCAACCTCCAGCTCCACGGGCAGGCCATGGGTGTCCCAGCCAGCCTTGCGCAGCACATTCTTACCCTTCATCGTCTGATAGCGCGGAATCAGATCCTTGATAGCGCGGGTTTCGATGTGGCCGATGTGTGGCTTGCCGTTAGCGGTTGGCGGGCCGTCGAAGAAGGTAAACGTGTCTGCATCTTTGCGCAGTTCCACGCTCTTTTCAAATATTTTCTTTTCCTTCCAGAATTTCAGAACTTCCTTTTCGCGCGTCAGGAAGTCCATCGAAGTGGAAACCTTTTCAAACATGGCGCTTCATCCTCCAAAATAAAAAATATCGTCCTCATCCTTTGGGACGAAGACGCTCGCGGTACCACCCAGATTGACGCGGGATTGCCCGCATCCACTCGTTGCTGGCTGTAACGGGCCAACCCGGCGAAGCCTACTTGCCGCGGCTTTCGGTTCGCTGCTCGGAGGCGATTCCCTGAAAAAGCCACCCTCCGGACTTTCACCCATCTCCGGCTCGCTTTGCGGGGCTGTTATCAGGCGTTCCTCTTCTACGCAAATGAAAATATTCAATCCGTATCCTATTATAGCCGTATTTTTTGCGCCTGTAAAGGGGCTGCGGCTTTATTTAACCCAAGCTTTCAGCGCGCGCGGAGCAGCCGGCTCAGCAGGCCGGAACGCACGCCGTGCTGCGCGCTTTCAGCGTCGCGCAGCGCCCGGGCATATTTTGCATTGCCGGGCTGCTGATGTGCGGCGACGGACAGATAGATCAGCGCCTTGCGCGTCTCGTGCATTTTCAGCAGCATTGCGCCGAACAGGTAATTCCATTCTGCACAGCGCGTGGCGACGTTCATCAGCATGCGGCGCGCATTTAGATACTGGCCGCCTGCAATCAATTCCTCAATGCGCTTCAGCTCGCCGCCCTCGTCCGCGGCGGCGGCCCTGCGCGGAGCGCGGCGAATGCAGGCCTGATAGGCGGCGTTGATTTCGGCCATCTTTTCATTGGCCCAATCGCGCTCAGGTCCCTCCGCAAAGCGATCCGGATGCCAGCGGCGCGCCAGCGCCCGGTAAGCCGCTCGCACTTCCGCAAAGGAAGCCGTCGACGGGAGATTCAACACCTGATATGCGTTCAAAGGATTTCACCTCGGATACAGGTTATTCGACAGGCAATCAACATAAAACCGATTATAGAATAAAATGCCGCAGACTGTCAAGCGTGGACTGGTAAATCGTGTTGCAAAAGGGTAAATATTGCAATTTTATTGCACATATTCCGCGCTGTGTACGAAAAATTGAAGCTTTTGAATATCTGTTTACAGCCGCTACCTGGGCGCGTAAAATAGTACTACTTACAGGCATTGCAGGGGCAGTTATGCCCAAAAATTGATGCACAGAGGGCGTGTTTGATTTGCAGAGGCGTACAGGAAACAGGCGGGCAAAGCGGCGGATGAGCTATAATGCGAAGACACTGCTTTGGCTTGTGCTGTTTTTCCCGGTTGGACTTACCCGCATGTTCAGCCCGGCTTGCAGCTGGCATCGCGGCGTAAAGTGTGGCGTATCGGGGTTGCTGGCGGCAGCGCTGGCGGCTGTGTTGCTCTGGCCCTCGCCCTATACGCGTCCGCACGGCGGCATCGAGCTCTACGGCGACAACATGTCTGTCGAAATCTATGGCCCGCAGCTGCCGGAGAATATTGTCGGCGGCTATACAACGGTCGCAAATGATTCCGGCGTGTTGGCGGACAGCTCGGCGGACGATGAAACGCTTTATGTCTATGCGCTCGAGGGTGCGGACAATTACCACATGCCCACCTGTGACTACGCGTATGCCAGCGCGCAGCGCCTGACGGTGTACGAAGCCTATTACCTGGGCTATAAGCCCTGCAAGCTTTGCGAACCGCCGGTCTACACGGGTTTGCAATAACTATTATTGAATATATGCCGCGCCGGATGCTTTAAGAACATCCGGCGCGAATTGCTTGTCAAAAAAATTTTTGACAAGCCTGTGGACGGGGAAGCAAGCTCCCCCGCCACTGCCACCCTCACCAGTTTTTGCTGAAATCCTTCGGATTTCCGGGCGCAAAAACTGCAAAGAAACGATTTTTGCTCTGGAAAATGGGATTTCCCGCCGCAAAAATCGCCCGTGCCCACCGTACATGCCGCTGGGCACGATTGGAAGCTCGGGAAGGCTTCGACCTTTTCGAGCTCTCCTGGGTTTTTCGACAGACAATGGCCGCCAGCAAACGAAGCTGGCGGCCTTCTTTTATAGAAATACTCAGCCCTGCCGTGCACGGCG
>CAKUDW010000277.1 GCA_934645275.1 uncultured Clostridia bacterium | reverse complement strand
ATATTACCACCATGGATGTGGCGCAGACCACCGATAATTACATGGTGCCGATGAATGTGTTCGATCGCCTGTTTGAGTCCGAGGTTCAGTCGGACGGTTCCACGGCCATCGTGCCCAGCTTGTGCGAGGGTTACGAGGTTTCTGAGGATGGCCTGACTTATACCTTTACGCTGCGCGAAGGCGTGGTATTTTCCAACGGCAGCGCGTTGACTGCTTCCGATGTGCAGTACACCTTTGAACGGCTGCTTACTTCCGGCGGTGTGAACGACGATATTCCGCTGGAAGTTGCAGGCGGCGAAGCGCTGAAGAACGGTGAGGCTGATACGCTTTCCGGTTTTTCTGTGATCGACGACCATCACTTCACCATCACGCTGAACGCGGCGAACGCAGGCTTTGTGGCTGAACTGACGGGCCCCGCCGTGTCTGTTGTGGATAAAGAAACCATGGAAACGGTCGAGAACTTCGGCATTTCCTGCGAGGATACGATTGGCACCGGCCCCTACAAGGTGACCGAATGGGTAGTAAACGATCACTATACCCTCGAGTATAACGACAAGTATTGGGGCGAAGCGCCTTCTGTAAAGAAGATGATTGTCTCCATTATCCCAGATCCGTCCACCCAGAATCTGATGTATCAGAACGGTGAACTGGATATTCTGGATCTGGAATCGCTGGATTCTACCATCGTGGAAGCTACATACAAGACCCAGTATGCCGACAAGCTGATCAGCTGTTCCCGCGTGGGCCTGACCTACTTCGCACTTAACGAGAACAATGCGTATCTTGCCGATGTGAATGTGCGCAAGGCCATTCAGATGGCCATCGATGTGGACGCGATTGTGGCGGCCATCTATTCCGGCGACGCGATTGTTGAAAATGGCATCATCCCGATGGGCGTATGGGGCTTCAACAGCGAGTTGCAGCGCCCCGCCTACGACCCTGACGCGGCCAAGGCTCTGCTGGAATCCGCGGGCTACGGCGCGGGTGACATCAGCTTTGAACTGGCGATGGATTCTTCAGCCTCCGGCAACATTCAGCTGGTATATCAGGTAATTCAGCAGTTCCTGCAGGCTGTCGGCATTAACACCGAAATTAAGGCCTACGATTCTTCATCCTGGTTGGATCTGCGCAAGTCCGGCGAAATGGATGCCTACATCAACACCTGGACGATGGACTACAACGACCCCGCCAACATCATGTATACTTTCTTCGGCGGTGCAGAAAAGACGCAGATTCGCAGCCTGAACTACGCCAATGAAGAAGTGATGGCGCGCGTGGCCGCGGCCTCCGGCATTACGGACGATGCGGCGCGCATGGCCGAGTACCAGGCGCTTGAGAAGCAGATCGTGGAAGAAGACGCCGCGTGGGTACCGCTGCTGGGCAACACGCACCTGTTTGCCATCGGCGAGCGCGTCGAGAGCTTCGTGCCTTACTGGGCAGGTTACAGCAACTTTTACGCAAAGAACGTCACCCTGAAGTGACGCGTTCGATTTAAATTCGCAGCGGCGGGGACGTCCGGATTTTCCGGACGTCCGCGTTGCGCATATAAGGGCCGCCATTTTTTCCCCGGCCGAGAGGAGAAGCATGCTTAGAAACATATTAAAGCGGGTATTCCAGACCGTGATTGTGCTGGTAGGCGTGGCCTTCCTGGTGTTCGTGATGCTGCGCATCATTCCCGGAAACGCCATTACCACCATGATGGGCGAGCACGCCAAGCTGGAAACCATTGAGCGGATGACCGCTGAGCTGGGTCTGGATCAGCCGGTATATGTTCAATTCTGGCGTTACATCAGCGGCGCGCTGACCGGCGATTTCGGTACCAGTTATTCGCTGAACCGCAGCGTGAGCGAGCTGATTGCGCTGGCTTTCCCCAACACGCTCAGGCTGGCGCTCGCGGCGGCGCTCGTGGCCTGGGTCATTGGCATTGTTTGCGGCATCATTGCCGCCGTGCGTAAAAATGGCCTGCTGGATTATTTGTTCATGGGCTTTTCGCTGCTGGGTGTTTCCATGCCGGTATTCATGGCGGCCATGGTGCTGCAATATCTGCTGGCCTACAAGTTCAAGCTTCTGCCCATATCGGGTGTGGACAGTTGGCTGGGTTACATCCTGCCCGCCATTGCGTTGGGCTGGAATAGCGCGGGCAGCATTGCGCGGCTCACGCGTTCCACACTGCTGGAAGTCATGCAGGAGGATTATATCGACACTGCGCGTGCCAAGGGCCGCCGCCAGGTGGGCGTGATTGTGGTGCATGCGCTGCGAAATGCCGTGTTGCCCGTGATTACCATGATGGCGGTGCAACTCTCATCGCTGCTATCGGGTGCAGTCATCTGCGAAACGGTGTTTTCAATCAATGGTGTGGGGCGGTTGGCCGTGCAGGCCATCGAGGGCCGCGACATTCCGCTACTTCAGGGCACGATACTTTTCGCCACGGCGCTGGTGATACTTGGCAATCTGGTGGCGGACTGCCTGTACACCGTGCTGGATCCGCGCATTCGAAAGGGGGCGTGACGCAATGAAAAAGCAAGCAAAGCTGGACGCTGCGCTTCAGGCGCAGATCGGCGAAGGAGAAACCTTTTCGAGCATCACGCGCCGTCTG
>CAKUDW010000276.1 GCA_934645275.1 uncultured Clostridia bacterium | reverse complement strand
CGCTGGTGACGATGCCTGTGAACGCGGAGCCGATGACCACGCCGACGGCCATATCGACGACATTGCCCTTGAATGCAAATTCCTTGAATTCCTTAATCAGTTTGGACATAAGCGCAACTCCCTCTGTATAGAATATTGGCTGCGCATATTATAGCATAAACCACCTACATAATCCACTCGGGTATGTAAAGAATTATAGATGGCTCTCTTTTATGGCGCCCTTGCAGGCCTGGACAGGAGCCATGGGGCGCTGTCGCCGCCCTATAAAGAGCCTTCGGAGGTGGAACTTCTGGAAATCTGCTACCCGGCTGGAAAAGAGAGAATTATCGACGCCGGTCTTTAAGAGCCGCCGCCCCATAAAAGCCTGGTTTTGATGATTTCTGTGCATGAAAAAAGAGCCCGGAAAACTCCGGGCCCGACCGCCGGCCTGATTTATATTTGAACCGGGTTTAATCCCGGATGCCCAAAGCCTTATCCCAGCTGCTGCCCAAGCTGCGAAAATTTTTGCTTTGCTTCATCAATTTCCGCCTGGGGCGCATTCTTCGTGGGATACCATCCCAGGTTGCTCATCTTGTCGTAAACGGTATACTGGTTGTTGAAGCAACCGTTCAGGTTGTCACTTAGGACACTCCTGAGCTCGGGACAGGATGCCTCGGGAATAAAGGTTGCATAGCCGTCGATCAGATACTTTTCCTGCGCGAGCAGGTCTTCCATGCGGTCCTGATCGGTGAAGGCGCAGCTTCCATTGGAACAGTCGTTCATGTTTTAGCCCCCTTGCTCTGTGCTCGTTTTCTTATCAGGCGTGGCTGTTGAGATAGTTCAGCAGCCGGTTGAAGCGCTGGCGATGGTCGCTTGCCAGCTGATTTGCAACCGCCTGAAGCTGAGGATCGGAGAAGTTTTCGGCGTAGAACTCAGACTTTTTGCAGGCAACGTATTCGTGCTGCATCTGGTCGCCCAGTATGGTCAGGCTCTTGGCCTGAAGCATAGAATTCTGATTTTGCATGAATTTCACTCCCTGCCGGTCGGTCGCAAATAGCTTGCTCTGGATATCGCGCAACTATGCGCAGACATGCTGACAAAATTTTGAATTGCGCGAGAGCTGATGTGCGTCCTTTAATAAAAATATCGAAAAAGCGCCAGCTTTTCCAAGGAAAACGATTGCCAAATGGTCGCATCTGTGCTATTATTAATATAGATAACGGATTTTAAACATTCGATTATGTATGGCGTTGGAGGTTGAATGGCTATGAAACTTGCACTTTTGGTTGCAAACCGCGGTTTTTTCCCGAGTTCCGTCATTGAGTCCGCATATGCGGAAATGCGTCAGGCCGCCGAAGGGGCTGGCGTCGAGCTGCTTGAAATTGAAAAGGACAGGGTTAAATACGGCGCGGTCGAAACCACGCAGGAGGGTATGGTCTACCATGATTTCCTCGAGGAACATCACGGCGAATACGATGGCGTGATCATATCGTTGCCCAATTTTGGCGATGAAAACGGCATCAAGGCCGCGCTGCGCGATGTGAACGTGCCGGTGCTGCTTCAGGCGTACCCGGATGAGATTGGCAAGATGGATTTCGCCAATCGCCGCGACGCTTTCTGCGGAAAGCTGGGACTGTGCGCCGTATTTAAGCAGATGGGCTTTAAGTTTACTTCTGGCAAGCCCTTCGTGATGCATCCGCTGAGCGCGGACTTTGCAAAGGAATTGAAGGAATTTGTGGAAGTCTGCAATGTGGTTCGCCGCATGCGCTACATGCGCCTGGGCGTGTTTGGCGCGCGCACCACGGCGTTTAAATCCGTGCGCTTTGATGAGGGCGCGATGGAAAACGTCGGCTGCGATGTGGAATCTTATGATCTGACGATGGTCATGGAAAAGTACAACGAAATCAGCGCGGACTGCGCGGATGCGAAGCTGTTCCGCGAGCGGTTGCTGGCCACGGGCGATTATTCCGACGCGGCGCCCTATGCGCTTGAGAACCTTTCGCGCCTGGGCGCTGCGATGAAGGCATTTGTGGATGAGAATCGTCTGGACGCGATCTCTATTCGTTGTTGGAGCGAGTTGCAGCATCTGTTGCACATTGCGCCATGCGCGTTGCTGGGCATTTTCAATTCCATGGGCGTGCCCACAGCCTGCGAGACGGATGCTTCAAACGCACTGGCGGCGATGGCGCTGAGCGCAGCTTCCGGCCAGCCGTCGGGCTGCCTGGATATTAACAATAACTATGGAACTGATCCTGAGAAGGCCGTTTTGTTCCATTGCGGCCCGCTGCCGGTGGAGCTGATGGTCAAGCCCGGCCACATCGAGGAGCACCTGATGTTTACCAAGACGCAGGGGGTGAATTGTTCCTGGGGTGTGAATGTGGGACACATCAAGCCCGGCGTGATTACCATTTCCGGCATGCGCACGGAGAATGGGGAAGTACACTACTTTGTGGAGCGCGCGGAAATTACCGACGATCCGATCGAGTCTGGTTTCTTTGGTACGCCCGGCGTGGTAAAGATGGAAAACCTGCAGGATAAGCTCTTTTCCATGCAGAACGAGGGCTTCCGTCACCATGCCATCATTACCCCCGGTGACCACGTGCGCGCGGTGGAAGAAGCGCTGAGCAAGTATCTGGGCTATAAGCGCATCAAGCTGTAATTGTATTTTGGAGA
>CAKUDW010000275.1 GCA_934645275.1 uncultured Clostridia bacterium | reverse complement strand
GTTTACTGCTCTTCTATTTCGGTACAATTGCAATAATCGCCTTTAGTGATAAATATTCACATAATCGCATATTGCAGCTGGCCATCGGCATTGCTGGCATGTTGGCGATGTATGGGATATCGATAATCATGGGCATTGTTGCGCTCTGGTTGGTAACTACGTTCGTCAGTATTCTGAAATATATAATCATTGGTTGCGTCATCCTGGTGGTCATTGTCTTGATTTTTATAAAGTGGCTGGAAAAAAACGAGTGGTGAAGATACGGAGGGAAACAATATGCAATCAAAATCTGATAAAGGACACGCTAATTCATCTGATGGCGAGTTGAAACTTCACACGGTAAATATTTTCCACTGGATTATAAAACACTGGTATTTGGTACTGATACTTCTGGCGATACTTTCATGCGTGGCTTTTTATATTGCAAGTCCTTCCTCAAATCGTGATTTGACATTGGGAAATTTTCTGCTTGTCGCAGTAGTGGGAACAATTGTTTTGTCTATAGTTATCATGTGTTCATTGGGCATACTGATTGTCTGCGAACTAATTGCCGAACATTTCGCCTGTTTAATCATCCCACGAGAATAAGAGATACTGGCAGTGCGCGCTGCCAGCAACTGCCGTGTTTAATTGGCAGAAATCTCAGCGCTATGGTGACGCCGAGTTTCTGTTCCAGATCACTTCGAGTTCACGTTTTGATGCACATAGAATTCAAGACATCAAAATTTCCGGAGTTCTCTCTGCTAATTCCTGTTCTTTAAGAATTGTCGGCAGCACATTACTAGAGCCGCCGACCCGTGGAATTTCAGTTTTGCCAATTTCTGTCTATTAAAAAAGTTGGAGTAAGCAATGCAAAGCTTACTCCAACTTGGTGCCGGTGGTGGGACTTGAACCCACACACCCTCGCGGATAACAGATTTTGAGTCTGTCTCGTCTGCCGATTCCGACACACCGGCCAGCTACTCTATTATAGCAATTAATGCGGAAAAAATCAATACCCTGTCAAATGAAAATTTCGTGCATTGCAAAAAAGAGCAAATTGTGTATAATAGAGGAATGAACGGGTCAGAAAAGAATTGAGAGGTGGCAGAGCGTTGGAAATAGATGAAAAAAAACTGATAGAGCGCGCATCCAGCGGCGATCCATCCGCTTTCAACCGCCTGATGGAGCAGCACGAGCATCGCATGTATGCGGTTGCGCTGCGCATGTGCGCCAACCGGGAGGACGCGCAGGATTGTCTTCAGGAGGCCATGCTGCGCGTGTATCGCGCCATCGGCAGCTTTAAGGGCCAGTCGAGCTTTTCCACCTGGGTATATCGCATCACGATGAACACCTGCCTGGATGAACTCCGGCGCAGAAAGAATCGCCAGAATACATCGCTGGACGGCCTGCTGGACATGGGCTGGGCACCGGTAGACGGCGGCAGCGGCCCGGAGAAGCAGGCGTTGATGCGTGAAGTGCGCGAAAAGATGAACGGCGCGATTCGCGAACTGCCGGATGATATGCGCGCGGCGATCGTGCTGCGCGATGTTCAGGGTTTCTCCTATGATGAAATTGCACAGATGCTGGAAATCAACGTCGGCACTATTAAGTCCAGAATAAGCCGCGGCAGAGAAAAATTGCGCGAGAAATTGAAGGAATATTCGGAACTTTTTGACACATCAGGCGTCTAAACCATAGCGATGAAGAAAAGGAGGCATGCGGCATGAACTGTGAATCGGTTAACGGTCTGTTGGATCGCTATATCGACGGCGAACTCAGCCCGCAGGAAGAACGCGAATTGCTGGATCATGTAGCTGCATGTGAGGATTGCGCTCAGAAATTCAGGGAAGCAGAATTATTGAAGGATGTGCTCGGCGGCATGGATGATGATATCGTTGCGCCGCTTCAGGCTCAGACAGCCTGGAGGCAGGCGGTGAAAGCCGAGGCCGGACGCAGAAGCGTTCGCAGGCGGCTGCGCATTGTTTCCTGCGCGGCTGCGGCGCTGGTGTTGGCGGTAGGCTGCGGTTTCTTCCTGAGAAACGGCGGCAATACGGCCCAAATTCCTGCGCCAGTGGCTTTGCAGGCAGGCAGCGTCATTGAAAGTGATGGTGGCAGCGCCGAAATCGCTGAGGAGGACGGCAGCCTGTATTCCGCATGGAAGAAGGTTCGCACGGCAGATCCCGAGGCCGCGGCACAGACGCTGCAGGCGCTTGTCGACGAGTATGGCGGTACGGTCCAGGTTGAGGATCAGGGCACATATCGCGTGGAGCTTCCCGGTCAGTATCTGGATGAATTCCTTCAGGCATCGAGCAGGATCGGCGAAGAGCTCGATTCTGAGACGGGGGAGAACTCCGCTGAGCGCGCGGTTGTCTACATTCAGTTCATCGCTGAATAAATTGCGGGAGGTTTTGCGCAATGAAGAAACTGTTGGCGATTGTTTTGGCGGTAATGATGCTGTTCACGGCGGGAGCGCTTGCAGAGGGCGCAATCACGGTAAGCGGTGGCGGTCAGGTAAACATGGCGGCCGATATGGCCTATGTCACGTTGGGTGTATCCATTAACGATGCAGATGTTTCCACTGTGATGCAGTTGGCAAACGAGCGCATCGATGCGATTTGCGCGGCGCTTGTGGAAAACGGTCTGACGGAGGATTGCATTTCCACGGATTATCTTTACATTTCGCCCCAGTATGATTAC
>CAKUDW010000274.1 GCA_934645275.1 uncultured Clostridia bacterium | reverse complement strand
CTGTAGCTGCCCGCGCTGTTCTTGGAGAGCGTGGCCGTGAGATCGGCGGTTTCACCCAATCCCAGCGTGGCGTTGCTGACAGCAAGTTTGATGCTCGTCGGCGCGGCTAGTACCTTGACAGATACAATGCAGCTCAGGCCCGATTCGGTGCTGATGCGGATGCTCGCGCTGCCCTTAGCTACGGCTTTCACCGTGCCGTCGGCGCTCACTTTGGCGACTTTGGTTTTGGAGGAAGTATATGTAACAGTTTCATCGGATACGGCGCCTTCGGGGGCGAAGCGCCAGTTGGCGATGGAATGCGTGTCGCCTACACCCAGCGTGAGCTGTGCTTCAGCAGGAACGATCGCCGTCGGCGTTACGACCGCTTCGACGGGCGTGTTTTCCGCTTCAAATGTCGTCACTTCGGAAACGGGTGCGGGGCAGGCAGGTGCGGCACTGCGATCCCAGCTGTGATCCGCGGCCATATCGTCGTCGCAGAGGGCGAAGTGTTTGCGCGAAGTACGCGCACTGTCATCGGCGTAGGCGTCGATGTGTACCCACACGCCGTCCAGACGGGCGACATTCCAGGCGACTTGGCGGTCGTTGGAGCTGTAAACGAGCTTGTTTTCAATATTGGCTGCATCCAGCAGACATTCCATGGCCAATGCGTAGCCGAGGCTGTTGCCGCGGCCATCGAGCAGCACAGCCGATGCAGTGTTTGGGGCGCTGTCGGAGTTATCCGGCGCGGCACGGTCGATCAACTTTTCATAGAGCCACAGCGCGCGTTCGCGTTCATTGGAGGGGCGAGCGGCGCTGAGTCGTTGCATCCATGCCGATATTTCGGCGCTCAGAAGCGCCTGAACATCGGGCTCGGCGCTGGGCTCCACCGTGGGCTCTGCGGTAGGCTCGGCAGTTGGCGAAGCCGTGGATTCAGCCGTAGGCTCTGCGGTTGGCTCGGCCGTGGGTTCAGCCGTGGGCTCGGCAGTCGGTTCTGCGGTCGGCTCAGCCGTAGGCTCGGCCGTGGGAACCGCCGTGACTTCCGGCGCAGGCTCGGTTGCTGGAACCGGAACAGGCTCGACTGCCTCCTGCACTGTAATTTCATTTTCAATGGCGTTCTCAGAATATACGGGCATGCCGCCAAGCAGCAGGGCCGCACAGACGAGCGCTGAAAGTACGCGCAGCAGATTATTCTTTTTCATAAAAAACCTCCATGCGATGTTGGCATAACAAATCACAGTTACCGTCGTTCGTTTACGAAGTTTCGTGTGAAAAACGGAAAATACTAATGTATTCCATCATCATTATACCATAATTGAAATACTTATGCAATCCTTTTGCAAGCTTTAAGCGGAGATGCCACGAAATCACCTCAATATATTAGACGTAGGAGACCTGCAAAATGTGGATGCGCTGGAAAATTTAATAATTCATGCATGGATTTTGGCCGAGACTCATGTATAATTGAAACAAAGTATCTTAAAAAGTACGAGGAGGCGTTTTTCAAATGCTGGAGCAGCTGAAGCTGGAAGTATACGAAGCGAATATGGAATTGCCGCGTCGCGGCCTGATTACCTATACCTGGGGCAATGCGAGCGGTCGCGATAAAGAGACGGGTTATTTCGTGATCAAGCCCAGCGGCGTGGAATATGACGAACTCAAGCCGGAGGACATGGTGGTTGTCGATCTGGATGGCAAAGTTGTCGAGGGCCGCTATCGTCCGTCGTCCGATACGCCGACGCACATCGAGCTTTATAAGAAATATCCGGAAATTGGCGGCGTGGTGCATACGCATTCGCCCGAAGCTACGGCTTGGGCGCAGGCTGGACGCAGCATTCCGCTCTACGGTACCACGCACGCGGACTATTTCTACGGTCCGATTCCCTGCACGCGCAGCCTGACACGCGCCGAAATCGAGGGTGAGTATGAGCGCAACACCGGCCTGGTGATTATCGAAACCTTCGAAGAAGGCGGCATCAATCCTGTGTACACGCCCGGCGTGCTCTGCTGCAACCACGGCCCGTTCACCTGGGGCAAGGACGCTGCGCAGGCAGTGTACCACGCCGTGGTGCTTGAAGAGGTCGCGCGCATGGCCACGCGCACCGAAATGATTAACCCGCGTGTTACTCCCGCGCCGGATACCATCCGCGATAAGCATTTCTTCCGCAAGCACGGTGCGAACGCCTATTACGGACAGAAATAACAGTCGATAGCCGCCAACTCCGTTTTTTAAGAATTGTCGGCGTATCCCTTCAGAATCCGCCGACCCGCAAAACGCTGGTTTTGCTAATTCTCATCCTTTAAGAATTGTCGGCGTATTCCTTCAGAATCCGCCGACCCGCAAAACACTGGTTTTGCTAATTCTCATCCTTTAAGAATTGCAGGCGTATCCCTTAGACACTGGTTTTATTGATCAATTTTCGCCCTTTTATGAAAACCGGCTCGGACGAAGGCAGAAACGTCCAGGCCGGTTTTTGCATGCACCTATAATGTTTATACTATCTGATTCCTCAGATAATCTTTCAAAAACAGAATCGCCTTTTCATAGCCATCGAAGCCGAAACCAGCGTAGGTCTTTACGCAGGCCATGCCGGCGTAGGAAATCTGGCGGAAGGGTTCACGTTCGGATACATTCGATAGATGTACTTCCACTGCCGGCAGACGAACGGCCTTCAGCGCGTCCAATATGGCCACGCTGGTATGCGTGTACGCGGCAGGGTTAATCACGATGCCGTCCATTTCGCCATAGG
>CAKUDW010000273.1 GCA_934645275.1 uncultured Clostridia bacterium | reverse complement strand
ATTATAGCATTGGTCAGGGCATAGGTACCGGTATCATTATCGACGGACAGGTTTATCACGGCGCAATGGGCATAGCTGGTGAGATCGGACATACCTGCGTTGATATCAACGGTGCCAGGTGTATTTGCGGCAATCGTGGCTGTTTGGATTTGTACGCGTCTTCTGCGGCGTTGCTCAACAACATCAATGAGGATTATCGCGCGCAGAACATGCCTGCGGTCACGCTGGTTCAGGTGGAGGAATTGCTTCGATGCGGCGATGAGGTGTGCATTCGCAATTTTAAAAAGATGTGTGAGTACATTGGCTACAGCATCGTCAATCTTGTTAATCTCATTAATCCGGATATCGTGGTCATTGGCGATGAAATCCCCGCCATGGCGCCCGAATTGGTGCGGGAGATGGTGAGTGATGTGGTGTGGAAGAGCATTCTGCCGCAGCTTCGGGACAGCCTGAAACTTATCGTCAATACTGAAGCGCGAGATGATATTCTCGCTGGGGCAGGTATTGTGGCGATCAACAAGGTATTTGAACAGCCGGAAGACTTTTTTTGCGCGACAGAGAGCGTATCCGGATCATAGTCGTTGTATTATACAAGTTGATTTGAGTAGCCCTCGGTCGAAAGACCGGGGGCTATTCAAATCAGGTCGGCCGAAGCGCTTCAGTTATCGAACGCAGCGCTGGCTTCCTTCAGCAGTTCGATGACTGGCAGATGCTGTGGGCATACGGATTGGCATTGACCGCAGCCGATACAATCCGTCGCACGCGTACCCTGCCGGACGAGCTGGGCATAGGCTGCGCGGGGCGCATCCATGCCGCCGAAGCGGCGCGCGCGATTCACACACTTGAAAATTTCAGGAATATCTATCCCCTGCGGGCAGCCGTCTGTGCAGTAGCGACAGCCGGTGCAGGCGATGGTGGGAATGGTCTTCATGTGCGCGCGAACGCACTCAATGGCGGTCGTCTCTTCAGCATTCAACGGTTTAAAATTGCCGAGGGTGCGCAGGTTGTCCTGAACCTGCACCGATGTGGACATGCCGCTGAGCACTGTAACTACGTTTTTCTGCGAGGCCGCGAAGCGCAGCGCCCATGAGGCGATGGAAGCGTCGGGAGTGATGGCTTGCAGCATCTGTGCTTCCACGTCCACCAGTGTTGCCAGATTGCCGCCCTTCACTGGCTCCATCACGATGATGGGCAGGTTGTGGCGGCAGAGCACTTCGTGTACCCGCGCGGCCTGCACTGTCGGATCATCCCAGTCGGCGTAGTTCAGCTGCATCTGCACAATCTCAATTTCGGGATGCGCGCTGAGAATTTGATCCAGCAGCTCCGGCGTGCCGTGATAGGAAAAGCCGATGTGTTTTGCACGGCCCTGCGCCTTCACGTTCGCCAGCCAGTTGAAGCAGTCGTACTTCAGATAATTCTCGTAGCTCGCGCCGTCGTGTACGTCGTGCAGCAGGTATACGTCCAGATAGTCCACGCCCAGCTTGCGCAGCTGGTCGCTAAAAATGCGGTCGCGGTCGTCAGCGCCCTTCATTACCCATTGGGGCAGCTTGTCCGCCAGCATGTAGTTTTCGCGCGGATAGCGTTCTACCACTGCCTGGCGAACTATGTTCTCCGACTCACCACCGTGGTAGATGTAGGCTGTATCGAAGTAGTTCATGCCTGCGCGCATGCAGTCGTCCACCATGGCGCATACTGCGCTCAGGTCGATTTCACCATTGGCTTTGGGCAGACGCATCATGCCAAAACCCAATTTGGGCATTTGGGAAATGTCGATGGCCATGTCAGAATAACCTCCCCTGTAGGATTACCTTATTATAATATGGTAATCTTACAGTATGGGGTGGGCGCAGGTCAAGCGCAAAATGTGAGCCTTTCTATATAAAAAGCGTCGGTGGGACTCGCTTACTTGCGAATCTCGAAGCCCGCAATTTTCTCGTAGTATTTGGCGATGGCGCTATGATCGTCGTTGCCGCAGCCATCCTGACGAAGAGTTTGCAGCATTTCCATCACAAGCGCACTCAGCGGCATCGGTGCGCCGACGCTATGGCCGGTTTCCAACGCGTTGTTTAGGTCCTTGATGTGCAGGTCGATGCGGAAGCCGGGCTTGAAGTTGCCGTCCAGAATCATCGGCACCTTTGCGTTCATGACGGTGGAACCGGCCAGGCCGCCACGGATTGCTTCGAACACGCGTTGCGGGTCCACGCCTGCACGGGTGCTGAGCATAAAGGCCTCGGAAACGGCTGCGATGTTCAGCGCCACGACCACCTGGTTGGCCAGCTTTGTGGTATTGCCCGCGCCGATGGCGCCGCAGTATACCACGCTGGAGCCCATCAGCGCCAGAATATCGCGCACTTCATTGAATATGGCCTCATCGCCGCCAACCATAATGGAGAGCGTGCCATCGATTGCTTTGGGTTCACCGCCAGATACCGGCGCATCAATCATGTGAATGCCCTTCTCGGCGCAGGCTCTGCATACTTCCTGAGAGGCAAGCGGGGCGATGGAGCTCATATCCACCAGAATACTACCGGGCTGCGCGCCCTCCAGCACGCCGTCTTTGCCCAAAACAACCGTCTTAACATGCGGGCTGTTGGGCAGCATGGTGATGATCAGCCTGCACTTTTCAGCCACTTCGCGGGAAGAAGTGCAAGCGATCGCGCCAGCTTCAACCATCAGGTCCACGTTGGGCTGTACGACGTCGTACACCAGCACCTCGTTGCCCGCCTT
>CAKUDW010000272.1 GCA_934645275.1 uncultured Clostridia bacterium | reverse complement strand
CCCGACCCGACCGCTGAAGCCGGCCTGTCCGCTTCCCAGCAGTTCATCCTCGAAGACGTGCCGCGTCAGCTGGAAACTTACGCTGGAAAGAAGGTCGCCTTCTTCACCACCAACTGCGGCATGCAGCCCTCTCTGCAGACGGCTGTGTTGGATCAGCCCAATGCGTATTATCCGTCTCCCTGCTGCCCGTCCCCCTATCATGGCTTCCCCGCCACGCTGGGCCTCGAGCTGGAAGTCGGCGGCAATGACGAAGAAGCACTGCACGAGATCGCGCTGGCTCTGAAGGAGCACGACGCGATTGGCCGCTTCTCCACTTGGCCGCACCCCGTTGCGATGACCATCATCGAAATCGGCGTTGAGCTGTCTGTGAACTACATCACCGGCAAGATCTCCAACCCCAACGATCCTGAGCTGCTGACGAACATGTTCGAAGAAAAGGTTCCCGGCGCGAAGATCGCGAACTACACCAATGCGGACGGCGTGACTTTCGACAACTACTACACCGTGCTGCTCGCGCCCGTTGATTTCAACGATTATCTGTAATTGATGACGCGGTTTTGCTGATTCTTGTTCGTTGAATAATTGACGCGTCGGGATATGTGCCGCCGGCCTCTGCGGCCGGCGTGCGCAGCCTGGCAAAACGGCTCGCCCCTATGCGGGCGAGCCTGTTTCCATGACATGGGGGGCAAACAAAAATAGGGGAGGGATGTCCCCTGTGCACAAGGAGGTAAGGAATTTGAGCGCAGAATACGTGCTTCAAATGGAACACATCACGAAACGCTATGGCGAAAACACCGTTCTGGACGATGTTTCGCTTTCCGTGCGCCCGGGCGAAATTCACGCCCTGCTGGGTGAAAACGGCGCCGGCAAGAGTACGCTGATGAACGTGCTGTTCGGCATGCCGGTCATCCATTCCACCGGCGGCTTTGAAGGCAAGGTCGCCATCAACGGCGAGGAAACTACGATTCATTCGCCGCACGATGCGATGGAGAAGGGCATCGGCATGGTTCACCAGGAATTCATGCTGCTTCCCGGCTTCACCGTTACTGAAAACATCAAGCTGAACCGCGAAATTACCACGCCCAATATCGCCAGCCGCATCTTTGGCAAGAGCCTTGAAAACATGAACATGAAGGCCATGGCAAAGGACGCGCGCATTGCGCTTGACAGCGTGGGCATGAGCATTGACGAGTATACCCTGGTAAAGGGCATGCCGGTCGGCTATATGCAGTTCGTGGAAATAGCGCGTGAAATAGACAAGAAGGGCATTAAGCTGTTGGTATTCGACGAGCCTACCGCGGTGCTCACCGAATCCGAGGCCGATCAGCTGATTCGCGTGATGAAGCAGATCGCCGCCAGCGGCATTGCCATTATATTTATAACGCATCGTCTGGATGAGGTCATTGAGGCGGCCGACTCCATCACGATTCTGCGTGACGGCAAACTGGCCGCCATGCGCGAAAAGAAGGATACCAACGCCGTTGAACTGGCCGAGCTGATGGTCGGCCGCAAGGGCGAGGAGTTCGGTTCCATGGGTGAAATCGCGCCGCATTCCGATAAGGTGGCGCTCGAAGTGCATAACCTGTGCGTAGCCATGCCTGGTGAAGAAGCCAAGGGCGTGGATTTCACAGTATATGAGGGTGAAATCTTCGGCATCGGCGGTTTGGCCGGACAGGGTAAAATCGGCATTCCCAACGGCATCATGGGCTTGTATCCTGCCAGCGGCGAGGTAACGTTCTTCGGTCAGAAGCACGAACTGGGCAATCCCCGGCGTGCGCTCGAGAACGGCATGGCCATGGTTTCTGAGGACAGGCGCGGCGTGGGTCTGCTGTTGGAGCAGTCCATTGAGGACAACATGGTCTATAACGCCATGCAGATTAAGGGCGAATATTTAAAGCACTTCGGTCTTTTCACTCAGCGCGATTCGCGCGCCATTCGCAATAAAGCCAATGAAATGATTCGCGAGCTGGACATTCGCTGTACTTCGGCACTTCAGCCGGTGGGTACGCTCTCCGGCGGCAATCAGCAGAAGGTGTGCATCGCGCGCGCACTGTTGATGGGGCCAAAGTGTCTGTTCGTTTCCGAACCGACGCGCGGCATCGACATCGGCGCGAAAAAGTTGGTGCTGGAAACGCTGGTGCGTCTGAACCGCGAGCACGGCATGACGATCGTCATGGTATCGTCCGAGCTGATGGAGTTGCGCTCGATTTGCGGCCGCATCGCAATTGTTTCTGAAGGCAAAGTTGTAGATGTGCTCAGCCCGAACGATTCCAATGCAAACTTCGGTCTGGCCATGTCTGGCATTAAACCCGAACGAAAGGAGGATGCGGCAAATGCGTAAAAACGCTGTGAAAATCATCGTATCCGCGATCGTTCTGGCGCTTGCTGTGGTGCTCGCGATTACGGGCGCTGTCGGTCTGAATACGCGCGGCAGAGAAAAGGGCGCGGACTATCTGAAGGATATGCGCACGCGCGCGGTGCTGCTTGCCACCGGTGAGGGCGCAGTTGAATCCTACGTGGCCATCGCCAAGGCGCAGGCCATGGAAGAAGCCAAGGCGGCGGGCGGCGGTATGTCCGCAATCCGCGATGCGGTAGCTAAGGCGGAGGAGGAGGCGCGTGCCAACTCCAGCACCAATATGATTGATTTTGAAACGGCCGATACGGCTGGTATCGACGCGGCGCTTACCGATCTGGAAGCGGCGCTGGATGCTTACTATGCGGAAGAAGCTTCCGCGCAGGCGGC
>CAKUDW010000271.1 GCA_934645275.1 uncultured Clostridia bacterium | reverse complement strand
GCAGCGAGAAAAGGGACGCCGTAGCGCCGCTTTTCTGGCCGCGCCCCCGGCCGCGGGGAAGAGCACGCGGTGCCGGTATCTGGAAATGCTGTCGCGGCGCGAAGCCGGCCTCACGCCAGTACAGTGCGTGGGCATAGACGGCTTTCATTACACAAACGCCTATCTGGAAAGTCACTTCATTGCAAGGAACGGCGCAAAAATCCCGCTGCGAAAAATTAAGGGCGCGCCCGAAACCTACGATGTAGTGCGGCTGAAAGCGCTGCTGGAAACATTGAATCAGCCCGGACAGCGCTGGCCGGAATACGACCGGCGCATTCACAATCCAGTAGACGACGCGATTGAAATTTGTGCGGACATCGTGCTGGTGGAAGGCAACTGGCTGCTGCTGAAAGATGAGCCCTGGGCAGCGCTGAAATGCGATTATTCGGTGTTCATCCACGCGGGCGATCCGGCGCAGCTGGAGCGCATTGTGGCGCGGAAAATGATGGGCGGCTTTTCCGAAGCGGCTGCCCGCGAATTTGTACAAAACAACGACTGGCCCAACATTCAGCTCTGCATGGCGCATTCGCGCCGCGCTGATTTGAACCTGCGGCGCGGGCCGGACGGAAAAATGGAGGTTATATAGTATGGAAAAACTGGGTTTCATCGGTTTGGGCAATATGGGGCGGGCCATCTGCTCCGGCCTGATTGCCAGGGACGCAATCGCTGCGAACAATGTGTACGGCTACGCACCCCACGCTGAGCGTTTGAACGCCTACGCCGCCGAAACAGGCATTCACGCCTGCGCGAGCGCGGCGGCGGTTGCCGACGCGTGCGATACCGTGCTGATCGCCGTAAAACCCTACGTAATCGAAGGCGTGCTTGCCGAAATTCGCGAACAGCTGAAAGGTAAGGCGCTGCTGAGCGTAGCGTTGGGTTACAACTGCCAGAAGTTGACCGCATTGCTGGATGTTTCGACGCGCGCGCAATTCATTATGCCCAATACCCCGGCGCTGGTGGGCGCTGGTATACTGCTGTTTGAACAGGAAAATACGCTGCTGCCGGACGAGCGCGCCGAAATCATGGATAAATTCAAATCGCTTGGCATGGTTGAGGAGTTGCCCTCCCGGTTGATGGGGGTCGGCGGCTCGATCTCCGGCTGCGGCCCTGCCTTCTGTGCCATGGCAATCGAAGCGCTGGCGGACGCGGGCGTAAAATACGGTCTGCCCCGCGCCACAGCCTATCGGCTGGCTTCAGGCGTGCTGGCAGGCACGGGCGAGCTGCAGCTGAAAACCGGCGATCATCCCGCCGCCATCAAAGACGGCGTATGTTCGCCCGGCGGCAGCACGATTCGCGGCGTGGAAGCGCTGGAAAAGCACGGATTGCGCACGGCGCTGATCGAGGCCGTAAATGCGACGCTGGAGGTTGGCTGAAACGATGAATAACAAGGGAAACGCGCCGCTGTTTGATCTGGACTGCCTGCATTGTGCGCTCAACCAGGTGATCGACACCACAGAGCTGGCGGGCACGCCCGAGCCAAAGCGTCGAGAAATCATGCACCGCGCGCTGGAAATGCTGGCGGCTCAGGACGTGAGCCGCAACAACTGCGAAACCATCGAGAGCGTCTACCGCATGGTCACGCGCGAAATCGGCGCGGACGACCCTTACCGCGAAACACGCCTGTTCTACGATCGTGAAATGCTGCGCCTGCTGCCGGAAATGCGGCGGCACGTGCGCGCGAGCGCCGACCCGCTGATGGCGGCGGTGCGCGCGGCCATCGCCGGAAACCTGATCGATCTGGCGGCGCTGGGCGGCGAAGTGACCCTGGAGCGCGCGCTGGACAAGCTGCATCAAATCGACAGCGAACCCTTCGCCATTGACGACGGCGCAGCGCTGAAGGATGCGCTTTCGCGGGCGAAAACGCTGCTGGTGCTGGGTGACAACTGCGGCGAAATCGCCATGGATCGCCTGCTGATAGAAACTATACGCGCGCTCTATCCCGATATTCAGATACAGTACGGCGTACGCGGCGCGGCCACCGTGAACGATGTTGTTCGCGAGGATGCGGAGGCCGTAGGCATGACGGAAGTAGCTGAGGTAATCGACAATGGCGATTGTCTGCTCACCACGGACCTGAGCCGAACCAGTCCGGAATTCGACCGCGCTTTCTACGCCGCCGACCTGATCATCGCCAAGGGCATGGGCAATTTTGAAGGCCTGCATGCCTGCGACCGCAACAACATCTTCTTTTTGCTGATCGTGAAGTGCCGCGCCATTTCCAGGCTGAGCGGCGCGCCAAAGGGTGGCATCCTCTGCATGCGCAAACGCGGCTGAGTTTAAAATGTATAAATATACATATCTTCTCTCAAAACCCGTCTGCCATCCTACGGTTTCAATCCGAGGATGGCAGACTTGTGTTTTTCCAGCGTAGATTATCCGCGATATTTGCGTTCAAAAAATTAACATTCCGTCATACACGGACACTTGTTTTTATCTAATGACATAGTCTATGCAGAACTGTGCCTCAAAGCCCGGCATTCATGCCATGCAGACGCTTTATTTGAATCGCAAAGCATAAAATAATTCATTTTCTCCGTAAATGTGGCCGTGAATCACGGATGATTCGCAGATTTAGTCATTATAAGTTGTCAAATAAACGCAAATTTGCGCTTGCATTTTCACGAATCCTTATGTATAATAACTCCATCATTTTTAGGAGGAAACGAACATGAAGAAAATCCTTGCTCTTGTATTGGCGCTCATG
>CAKUDW010000270.1 GCA_934645275.1 uncultured Clostridia bacterium | reverse complement strand
AGCGTGCCGGCGATCAGGCACAGATACCAGGGCATGCCCAGCGCCAGCGCCAGATACAGCGAAGCGCCCGCGCCCACCACGTATTGCCCGGCGGCGCCGATGTTGAACAGGCCCACCTTGTACGCAAACAGCACCGACAGGCTGCACATCAGCAGCGGCGTAGCCTTTACCAGCGTGCTGCCCAGATACTTCATCTGCGCCTGCGGCTTGGAATAGGTCATAAAGTTCTTCACGATATCCAGCAGCGCCTTGCCCGCGCCGGACGGATTGATGATCAGCAGCGCCACATAGCCCACCAGCAGACCCAACAGGATGCACAGCAGCGACACCAGCAGCGACTGTACCGCGTTGTTCTTTAAAAGGGAAGTATTTTTCTTTTTCATGTGCGTCAGCCCTCCCTCTTCGCGCCGGCCATGTACAGGCCCAGTTCTTCCACGGTGGTCGTCTTGGGGTCGAGTTCGCCTACAATTTCGCCCTCATACATCACCAGTATGCGATCCGACAGCGCCATCACCTCGTCCAGCTCCAGCGACACCAGCAGCACGGCGTTGCCCTTGTCGCGGTGCGCTACGATTTGGCGGTGGATGTTTTCAATGGCGCCCACATCCAGGCCGCGGGTAGGCTGCACAGCCACCAACAGCCGCGGGTCGCGATCCAGCTCGCGGGCCACGATGGCCTTCTGCTGGTTGCCGCCGGACATGCTGCGCGCAATGGTGACCGGTCCCTGACCGGAGCGCACATCGTATTCGTCGATCAGGCCGGTGGCATATTCGCGGATGGCCCTGCGCTTCAGAAAGCCCGCTCCCGTCACGAAGCGCGGTTCAAAGTAGGTCTGAAGTACGATGTCGTCCTCCAACGTGTAATCCAGCACCAGACCGTGCTTGTGGCGATCCTCGGGAATGTGACTCATGCCGGAGATGGAGCGGCTGCGAATGGGCGCGTGGGAAATGTCCTTGCCCAGCAGTTCGATTTTGCCGCCCTTGATGGGCTCGAGGCCCGTAATGCCGTATACCAGTTCGGTCTGGCCGTTGCCATCGATGCCCGCGATGCACACGATTTCACCTGCGCGCGCCTCGAAACTCACGCCGCGCACCGCGTCCTTGCTGTGCAGCTTGGAGGCGACGCTCAGGTTCTCCACCTTCAGCACCGTTTCGCCGGGCTTCGCGGGCGCCTTGTGTACCACGAAATCCACGTCGCGGCCAACCATCATGCGGGAAAGCTCCTCGCGCGAGGTGTCGGCAATGTTCACTGTGCCGATATACTTGCCCTTGCGCAGCACGGTGCAGCGGTCGGCCACAGCCATGATCTCGTTCAGCTTGTGGGATATGAACAGAATGCTCTTGCCCTCGGCGGCCAAGTTGCGCATGATGTGCATCAGCTCGTCAATTTCCTGCGGCGTGAGCACGGCGGTAGGCTCGTCGAAGATCAGGATCTCATTTTCGCGATACAGCATCTTCAGAATTTCCGTGCGCTGCTGCATGCCCACGGTGATGTCTTCCACAAGTGCGTCCGGATCGACGCGCAGGCCGTATTTTTCGGACAGCGCCAGCACGCGCCTGCGCGCGTCCTTCTTCTGTAGAAAGCCGAATTTGCAGGGCTCTACGCCCATGATGATGTTGTCCAGCACGCTGAAGCATTCCACCAGCTTGAAATGCTGGTGAACCATGCCGATGCCGAGCGCGTTTGCGTCGTTCGGGTCCTTGATCTGCACCTCGCGGCCGTCCTTTTTGATCACGCCCTCTTCCGCCTGATACAGACCGAAGAGCACGCTCATCAGCGTGGATTTGCCCGCGCCATTTTCGCCCAGCAGCGCGTGGATTTCGCCCTTGCGCAGCTGAAGCGTGATATCGTCGTTAGCCACGATACCCGGGAAGCGCTTGGTGATGTGCAGCATCTCAATCGCATAGCTGTTTTCCAATTTTTCACGACCTCTCGTTCTATGAAAATCAACAAAATAACCGCAGCTGAATATTACTGCTTCGATTATACTATATTGCGGCGCATTTTTCAAATGGAAAGTTAAGCGGATTTGACATAATTTACATATTTTGCGTTTTGCGGGCGTGAACGGCAATTTACCGTTCACGCCCGCAAAAAAAGTAATTGTTTATTTGTACGCCATCACAGCGAAACGCGGCATTTTTTCCAGATTGTCGCGGCTGATTTCGATTTCGCGCGGCAGGAACATCGCGCCCGTTTCGCGGATGAATTCGCTCTGGGTCGAAATGCTCCAGTCCGGAATGACCTCCGTGCGGTAGTGCATGGCGATGGCGAGCTTCGGCTTAAATTCGCGGATGATGCTTACGGCCTGCGGCGTATCGATGGTGAAGAAGCCGCCGACGGGAATCAGCATCACATCCAGCCCCGTGAGTATCTCTCGAAGATCGTCTCCCGGCATGTGGCCCAGATCGCCTAGATGCGCGATGGACAGGCCGTCGCCCTCGATGCGGAAGATCAAGTTATTGCCGCGCAGCGCGCCGCGCTGATCGTCATGGAAGCATTCGGCGGTGCGCACGTGAACGCCACCGATATCGTAGGTTCCGGCTGCGTTTACGGTTTCGAATTTGCCGGGGAGCGATTCCGTGCAGTTGTGGTCGAAGTGGTCGTGGGTTACCAGCGCCGCGGTGCAGGTCTCGTCGCAGGGCGGGTAGGGAACGGTTGCGTCGAATGGGTCGGTCACCAGCAGGGTACCGTTCTCAAAGCGCAGGGAAAAGCAGGCGTGTCCGTAGTACTTGAGTTTCATGGTATATTTCC
>CAKUDW010000269.1 GCA_934645275.1 uncultured Clostridia bacterium | reverse complement strand
GAATAATTCCGGCGGCGGCAATGCCGCTGCCACTGAAAAGAGTGATACCAAATGACCATTCAGGAAACCTTGAATTACATCCATAAGGTCAGCTGGCTGGGCAGTGTGCCCGGCCTGAGCCGCACCCGCGAGCTGCTGCGCCGGATGGGTAATCCGGAAAAAAAGCTGAAGTTCGTACACATTGCAGGCACGAACGGCAAGGGCTCCACCGCTGCGATGACCGCGTCCATCCTTCAGCAGGCGGGCTACCGCACCGGGCTGTATACCTCGCCTTACATCATCTCGTTCAACGAGCGCATGCAGATCAACGGCCAAAACATTCCGAACGAAACGCTTTCCGAAATCACGCAGTGGATTCGCCCCATGGCCGATTCGATGGAGGATCATCCGACTGAGTTCGAACTGGTGACCTGCATCGCCATGGAGTATTTCGCCCGCGAAGGTTGTGATATCGTGGTGCTGGAAGTAGGCCTGGGCGGCGAATTTGACGCCACGAACGTGATCGAAGCGCCCGAGACGGCGGTAATCGTAAACATCGGCCTGGATCACACGCAGGTGCTGGGCAACACGCTGGAGGAAATCGCGCACGCGAAGGCCGGCATCATCAAGCCTGGCTGCGACTGCGTGCTCTATGGCCAGACTGCGGGCGTAGAGGCGGTCATTCAAAAGGCCTGCGCCGAAGCCCACGCGCCGCTGCACCGCGCGGATATCGGGGAGCTGACGCTGCTCGAGCATGGGCTGGACGGTCAAACCTTCAACTGGAAGCAATATAAACGCCTGCACATACCGCTGCTGGGCGAGCACCAGCTGCACAACGCCTGCACCGTGCTGACGATCATCGAAACGTTGCGCGCGCGCAGCTGGAAGATTTCGGATGAGGCGATACGCACAGGACTCGACAAGGTGTACTGGCCGGGACGCTTCCAACTGGCTGGACGCGATCCGCTGTTCATCATCGACGGCGGCCACAATCCGCAATGTCTGGACGCGCTGGTACAGGCCTTCCGCGATTACCTGCCCGGGCGGAAAATCACCTTCCTGAACGGCTGCATGGCCGACAAGGACTACGGCGAAATGTTCCGTGATCTGGCGCCGTTTGCCAGTGAGTTCGTAACTGTGACCCCGCAGAATCCCCGCGCGCTGAAGGCCGCGGAGCTGGCCGAGCATCTCAGGCGCTATAACCTGCCCGTCACGCCGTGCAATACGGTGGCCGAAGGCGTGAATACTGCCATTGAACATGCAGGCACAAACGGCGTGGTGTGCGCCTGCGGTTCGCTGTACATGATTGGCGATATCTGCGCCGCGCTCGACGCGCGCAAATAAATCGTGAACCGGTTTGAAGCTGGCATAAAGCCAGCTTTCGAACCGGTTTTTTTCATCCTTCCGGCGCACGACTTGCACGCCAGGATGGCTTGTGATAGAATAGATACGGTTAATACGAATTTGAAAGCGGGGCAATATCGCAGCATGGCCAGGAACGAGAAGCGGCGCGTGAAGCTGACGGACATCGCCGCACGCACGGGCTTTACCGTAGGCACCATTTCCAAGGCGCTCCAAAACAAAGAGGGCATCGCGCTGGAAACGCGCCGGAGCATCATGCAGGCCGCCAAGGAAATCGGCTATATTGCCAATTCCCAGGCGGGCGCGCTGCGTTCAGGCTCCAGTAAAACCGTGGCAATCATCGTGAGCGACATCGCCAATCCGCTCTTTGCCATTGAAATCAAGTTCTGCGTGGAAGCACTAGAGCGCGAGGGTTACCGCGCGTTCGTTATGGGCACGGAGGAACGCCCCGAGCGCGAAGTGCAGGCCGTAATTTCCGCGTTGAGCAAGAACGTGGACGGTGTACTGCTCTGCCCCACGCAGAAATCGCTGGAAGCCGTTGAACTGCTCCAGCAAAACGGCATGCCCTATGTGCTGATGGGGCGGCGCTTTGAAAACCTGGATGCGGACTATGTGGTTTGCGACGATGAAAAGGGCGGCTACCTGGCGGGCGCGCATCTGGCCGGTCTGGGGCATCGCCGCGTACTGGTAATCACTGCCGACCCGCACATTTCCTCATCGCGTGAGCGCCTGGCAGGCTTCAACCGCGCCATGTCGGAGCGTGGAATTTGGGTGGACCCGTCGCTGATTCGTCTGTCCGATCCCTCGGCGCACGATTCCGCCGCATTAATCGACGAGCTGCTGCACGACCGCACGGATTTCTCCGCCATTTTCGCCTTCAGCGATTATATCGCCTGGGAATTGATCTATGCGCTGAATCTGCGCGGCGTTCGCGTGCCGGAGGACATCTCCATCGTCGGTTTCGACGATGTGCAATCCCACATGTGCTTTCCGCCGCCGCTGACCACAGTACACTTTCCCAAGCGCACTATTTCCACCACCAGCGTATCGCTCCTGCTGGAGCGCATCGCACATTCTGGCGGCGAATGTAAGAAGATCGTGCTGGACAGCTATCTGGTGGTGCGCGAAACCACGCGTGCAATTGATGCGCCGGCGTGAATAATTAAAAAACTTTACATTATATACTTTCCAATTCGTTCAAAACATCGTATAATAAAGAATGGATATGTAATAAACAATTCCCGCGCTTGCGGAAACTAAACGGAGGGAAAAAACATGGCTATCATTGATAAGATCAAGGCGAAGGCAAAATCCAACGTGATGCACATCGTGCTGCCTGAGGGCGACGAGCCCCGCACCGTGCAGGCGGCAGTGAAGATCACCGAGCAGGGTCTGGCAAAGCTGACGCTGCTGGG
>CAKUDW010000268.1 GCA_934645275.1 uncultured Clostridia bacterium | reverse complement strand
AGCGTCTGCTGGCCACGCCGCCGCAGGCATTGGAACGCTGCCACGAGTTGGTGGCAAAAATGGCGATGGATGCGGACGACGCGCTGAAAATGGGTTTGAACACCGTGCGAAAGTTCGATCCGCAGCTGGCCTGGCGCATTCGCGAGCAGGAGGATCGAACGGATCGCTACGAGGATGTTATCAGTACCTATTTGATTCGGCTGAGTGCGCAGCCTCTTAACCAGGCGGATAGCGAAGAGACCACGGCCATGCTCAAGTACATTGGCGATTTCGAGCGCATTGCCGACCATGCCGTTGATATCCTTAAATCGGCGGAGGAAATGCGCGATAAGGAAATCGTGTTTTCACCGGATGCTGAAAAGGAACTGGGTGTGCTCACACATGCGGTCGAGGAGATACTGAGCCTGTCCTTCCGAGCCTTTTATGAAAATGACGCCGCTTTGGCGGCGCGGGTTGAGCCGCTGGAGCAGGTGATTGATAATCTTAAGGAGCAGCTGCGTACCCACCATATACTGCGCATGACAAAGGGCGAATGCAGTGCCGAAGCCGGTTTTGTCTGGGCCGATTTGCTGACCAATTTGGAACGTACGGCGGATCACTGCTCTAATATCGCGGGTTGCGTCATGGATATCGCCCGGCATCGGCTCTCTTTGCACGATACGCTTCGACGCAGCAAGGGCGGCGAAGGCAGCTTTGATGCGCAATATGAGGCCTACGCGAGTCAGTTTTCAGTGTGATTTTTTTGTACAGTGCCGCGCACGCACGCAAATAATGGTGTATAATAAAAGCGTGTTTTTCAGAACGCATTTCAGAAAAAGCGCTGAGGTGATTGCATGATTTTTTGTGTGGAAGACGACGCGGCCATTCGAAAGCTGATGATATATGCGCTGAACGCCGCGGGCTTTGAAGCGACGGGCTTTGAGGATGGCGCGACCTTTTTTGAGGCACTGTCTCATGAAATGCCGCAGATGGTCATGCTGGATATCATGTTACCCGGCGAGGACGGCATTTCTATTCTGAAAAAGCTGCGGTCCCGAAGCGATACGCGCCGTGTTCCCGTGATTATGACGACCGCGAAGGGCGAAGAATACGATAAGGTTATTGCACTGGATCTGGGTGCGGACGATTATCTGGCCAAGCCCTTCGGCATGCTGGAAATGGTTTCCAGGGTACGCGCCGTACTGCGCAGAATGGAACCCATGCCACCGCAGGAGGCGCGGTTGCAGGCGGGTGCGCTGGTGCTGGATGCCGTTTCACATCGCGTGTTGGTGGACGGAAAGGAAATTCCCCTGACGTTAAAGGAATACGATTTGCTCTATCTGTTGATGACCAACCACGGGCGTGCGTTCACGCGAGACGCGTTGCTTTCCGCGGTCTGGAATGAGGATTTTGTGGGTGAAACTCGCACGGTAGACGTTCATATCGGTACATTGCGCGCAAAGCTGGGCGCGTGTGCTTCTCTGATAGAAACGGTTCGCGGCGTGGGTTATAGAATGGGAGGCAGTAAATGACCCATCGTATATTCCGGTCGATCTGCGCGGTGGCGCTGGCGGTATTCGTCTGTACCATGGCGCTGATCATGGATTTGCTCTATGGTTACTTCTCTGCGCAGCAGATGAAGCAGCTCCGACAGCAGGCGCATCTGGTGGCGCAGGGCGTATCTCATGAGGGCATGAACTATTTTGACCAACTGGATACGGACGGATGTCGCGTGACCTGGATTGGCGGCGATGGCGGCGTGCTTTACGATAACGAAGCGGATGCCAGTACCATGGATAACCATCTTGAACGCGCGGAAATACAGCAGGTGTTGAAGGACGGTGAAGGCGAAAGCGAGCGTTATTCCACCACATTGACTCAGCGGCAGATGTACGTGGCCGTATTACTGGCGGATGGCAGCATCATTCGCGTATCCAACACGCAATATACCGTTCTGACTCTGTTGGTGAGTTTGGGGCAGCCGATTATCATTGTCGTGGCCATTGGGCTTGGGCTGTCGCTGTTTCTGGCGTCTCGGTTGGCTAAGCGCATCGTAAAGCCGTTGAACGGCATGGATCTGGATCATCCGGAAAGCGCAGCGGTCTATCAGGAACTGAAGCCATTGGTGAATCGTTTGTGTTATCAGCAGAACCAGCTGACCATTCAGAAAAAGAAGCTGCTGCGAAAGCAACACGAATTGGAGGCTGCTACGGGTTCGATGCAGGAGGGCCTGATCCTGTTGGATGAGGACGGCCTGATAATGAGTATCAATGGCGCGGCGCGGCACATTTTGAACGTGACTGATTACTGCGTCGGCAAGGATTTCATGCTGTTCAATCACAGCTTTGAAATCCAGAGCCTGCTTGGAAAGGCCAGACAGGGCGAGCGCGCAAACGACACGTTGACGATTGATCACATTCGCTATCAGGTAAATGCCAGTCCGATTTTTTCGGAAGGGACGCAAGTGGGCACCGTGCTTCTGTTGATCGACATTACTGAGAAACAGAAGAATGAACAGTTGCGCCGCGAATTCACGGCCAACGTGTCCCATGAGCTGAAAACGCCGTTGCACACCATTACCGGGTATGCGGAAATGTTGGCCTCCGACATGGTCAGACCGGAGGACGTATCGAAATTCTCCGCACAGATTCTCACAGATGCAAGGCGCATGACGGCGCTGGTGGAAGATATCATCCGCCTGTCGCATCTGGACGAGGGTGCGGAGGACATGAAGCGCGAGCAGGTGGATCTGTTTGCGCTGGCGCAACAAACAACGGAGAGCCT
>CAKUDW010000267.1 GCA_934645275.1 uncultured Clostridia bacterium | reverse complement strand
CCTTTGAACTGATCTGAACAAGCGCGCTGCCTACTGGCGGCGCGCCTCCGGATGTTGACAAAGTCAACAGACTGCCAGACGCTGAGAAGCCCTGCAAGACAAGGAAACACGGGCTGCAAATAAGGGCGCATACCTGGACGTATGTAACCGATTTTGCAGCCCGCGTTGACGAAGTAAGCAGAAATTTCAACTTTGTCAGAAGTTGTTTAAGAAATTTCTACAGTGGCGGGGTTTGTCAGTAGTCTGAAGCGCGCTGCCTACTGGCAGCGCGCCTATCTGTCGAAAAGCCCTCTCGCGCTTTCAATCGTGCCCAGCGGCGTGCACGGTGGGCACGGTGGGCACGGAGCGATTTTTGCGGCAGAAAATTCCATTTTTCAGAGCAAAAATCGTTTCCCCGCAATTTTTGTGCCCGAAAATCCGAAGGATTTTAGCAAAAGCTGGTGAGGGTGGCAGTGGCGGGGGAGCGTGCTTCCCCGTCCACAGGCTTGTCAAAATCTTTTTTGACAAACTGAAGCGCGCTGCCTACTGGCGGCGCGCCAGTTCCTGATAGCGGTGAATGAAACCGCTGAGCACGTCCATATGCGGGAAATCCGACCGGTACACCACGCGGGTTTCCCGAATCATGCTCAGATTTTCAATCGGCAGGCTCACAATCTTACCCTTACGGATTTCATCCATGCAGGCGCTGCGCGCCAGCACCGATACGCCAAGGTCTTTTCGGATCAGATCCTTAATCGTAGCGATATTATCCACCTCAAGCGTGACCTCAAAATTATCGATGCTGTCGTTCACACTCATCAGGTGCGATTCAAACAGCATGCGCGTGCCTGACGACGGCAGGCGCAGAATCAGCTTTTCCCGCTTCAAATCTTCCAGCGTCACCATCGCGTGCCGGGCCAACGGGTTATTTGTGGACATTACACATACCAGGCTGTCGGTGTCCAGCAGCAATGAATTGAGCGGTGTATTTCGGGGCCGACCGTCCACGATGGCCAGATCCAAATCGTAATTTTCCACCGAATCATAAAGACTATTTATGTTGTCAGTAATAATTGTTATAATAATCCCCTTATTTTCGCTGCCATATTTGGCCAGTGCCTCGGCGATCAGGTTACTTTCAGAGGTATGTGTAATGCCAACGCGCACACGCACCATTCGGCCCTCCGTTCCAGAAAGTTCGGTGAGCATTTTTTCACCGATCGCGCGCATGCGTTTTACGTAGCGCACCACGATTTCGCCCTCTGAGGTGAGCACATTCATGCCCTTTCGCCGCGAAATCAGCACTACGCCCAGTTCCTTTTCCAGCTGATTGATGTGATGGCTCACGGCGGGCTGCGTCAAAGCGCGCAGCTGCGCCGCCCGGGTAAAATTCTGCGTTTCCGCCACGGCCAGTAAGGTATAGAGACGATTGTCCAGCATATCCATATATCATTCTCCAATTTTATCGGCATCTAAATAATAATAATTTGCATTTATCACATTACTGTTATATCATGGTTTTATTCAATTTGCAAGTATTTGCAGAAAGGAATTGTATTGCTGAACGAAACTTATCAGGCCCTCGAAGCCGTATCGCCCGTCGCGCCGGTGATCATCTCCATCGCGCTAATGCTGTTTCTGGGCTTTGCCGCCACGCGCCTCACTAAGCTCCTGCGTCTGCCGAATGTGACGGCCTATATACTGACGGGCATCGCCATCGGGCCATATTGTCTGAACCTGATTCCCGCGCGCGTAATATCCGGTATGGACTTCATCTCGGACATTGCGCTGGCGTTTATCGCCTTTAGCGTAGGCGAATTCTTCAAACTGTCGGTGCTGAAAAAGAGCGGTGCGAAAGTACTCGTCATCACCGTGGCGGAGGCGTGTCTGGCCTCGATCATGATTTTCATACTCACCTACTGGATCTTCAGGCTGAGCCTGGGGTTCTCCATCGTACTGGCGGCGCTCGCGTCGGCCACAGCGCCGGCCTCCACCATGATGACCATACGCCAGACGCACGCGCACGGCGACTATGTGGACACGCTGCTTCAAGTGGTCGCGCTGGACGACGTGGTGAGTCTGGTTGCCTATTCCATCGCTATATCGGTGGCGCTGTCGTCTATGGGGCGCGGCGGGGCCAGCGGCTTTGAAACCATTGTGAAGCCGCTGCTGCTCAACACGGGCGTATTGTTGCTGGGCGGCCTGTTCGGCGTGCTGCTGAAGCTGCTGTTCCGGAAGCGCTCCACCGACAACCGGCTGATCGTATCCATCGCCATGCTGTTTGCCTTCTGCGGTATCTGCGCAGCGATTAACGTTTCTCCCCTGTTAGGCTGCATGGCCATGGGCACGGTGTACATCAACCTGACCGACGACGATAAGCTCTTCAAGCAATTGAATTATTTCAGCCCGCCGATCATGCTGCTATTCTTTGTGCATTCCGGTTTGAACTTCAAGCTGGATACGCTAGTGAGCGCCACGAACAGCGCGGGTAGCATACCGCTGCTGGCCGTAGGTGTGGGATATTTCATCACCCGCATCGCCGGCAAGTATCTGGGCGCATTTCTGAGCTGCTGGGCCGTGGGCAAGGACAAAAAGGTGCGCAACTATCTGGGCTTTGCGTTGATTCCGCAGGCAGGCGTGGCCATCGGCCTTGCGGCGCTGGGCGCGCGCACGCTCGGCGGCGAACAGGGTGCAGACCTGCAGACGATCATTCTGGCCTCCAGCGTGCTCTACGAGCTGATAGGCCCCGGCTGCGCTAAGCTCGGACTGTACCTGTCCGGCTCCTATTCGGACAAGATTGAGGAGATTGTTCCCGTA
>CAKUDW010000266.1 GCA_934645275.1 uncultured Clostridia bacterium | reverse complement strand
CTTCATGAAACTGCGCAGCTGTAACCGCGCCCAGTGGGAGATTCGTGGCATCGCTCGTGCCATGATTGAGCTGGTGAACGAAACGGATGCGCGACCAATTTTTCAGGGTTTCGGTCCTACATGTGCGGTTACGGGCCATTGTCCTGAGGGCAGAATGTGCTGTGGGCATCCGGTGAAAATTGAAAACGGCGTGTGGCATATTGCGGAATGAGCACGTAAGGATTGTCGGTATCTCTCTGCCGGAGATGCCGACAATCCCTGTGCTCTATAAAAATTGTCGATGTTCCTTTGCATGAGTCGCTGATCCGCAAAGCTTGGGTTTTGCAAATTCCTGTCCTTTAATAAGAATTGTCGGCGTGTTCCTTTAGAAATTGCCGACCCGCAAAACTCTGGTTTTGCTAATTCTCGCCCCTCATAAAGAGCCTCCGATGAAAATTCATCGGAGGCTCGAATAATACCCGGGCTTAGTGCTCGATCAGCGAAACGCCGGTCATCTCCGGAGGCTGCTTGAGGCCCATCATATCCAGCATAGTAGGGCACAGGTCGCACAGGCGGCCCGTGGGACGCAGCTTTTGCTTCGGCTTTTCGGGGTCAATCACGATGACCGGTACGGGGTTCGTGGTGTGCGCGGTGAAGGGACCGCCATGAACGGGATCGATCATCTGGTCGGCGTTACCGTGGTCGGCGGTGATAATACACTTGCCGCCGTTCTTGACAATTGCGTCCACAACCTTGCCGACGCATTCGTCCACGGTCTTGACCGCTTTCATGGCCGCGGCCATCACGCCTGTGTGGCCGACCATGTCGCAGTTGGCGAAGTTGAGAATGATCACGTCGTACTTGTGCTCGTTGATGCAGGGCAGCACGGCGTCGGTCACTTCATATGCGCTCATTTCGGGCTTAAGATCGAAGGTGGGCACTTCCTCGGCGTTGGGGGAGGGCACCAGAATACGATCTTCGCCGGGGAACACGCGTTCTTCGCCGCCATTGAAGAAGAAGGTAACGTGCGCGTATTTCTGCGTTTCAGCAATGCGCAGCTGCGTCTTGCCGCACTTAGACAGATATTCGCCCATTGTCATATGTAGCGACTCCGGCGGATAGGCGATGTGTACGTTCGGCATCGTCGCGTCATACTGCGTCATGCAGACATAGTACAGCGGGAAGAAACCGTGCTTGCGTTCAAAGCCGGTGAAGTCCGGATCAACGAACGCGCGGGTGATTTCGCGGGCACGGTCGGGACGAAAATTGAAGAAGACCACAGAATCGTTGGCCTTGATCATGCCGTTTTCATCGATCACGGTCGGCAGAACGAATTCGTCCGTCAGGTGCTTGCCGGTCTCATCTACCACGTTGTAGGAATCCTTGATTGCCTGCACCGGATCGGCGGCTTTGATGCCCTCGCCCAGTACCATGGCGTTATAGGCTTTTTCTACGCGCTCCCACGCGAAGTCGCGATCCATGGCGTAGAGACGGCCCATCAGCGTGGCGATTTTGCCAACGCCCAGCTCGTTCATCTTCTCGACCAACTGCTGCACGTATTCCCAACCGGAATCCGGGGGTACGTCGCGACCGTCCAGCAGCGCGTGTACGTAAACCTTGCTCACGCCGTTGCGCTTGGCCATCTCCAGCAGACCGTAGAGATGTTCGGTGTGCGAATGCACGCCGCCGGGGGAAACCAGGCCGATCAGGTGCAGCGCGGAATCGTGCGACTTGCAGTTTTCCATCGCGCCCATCAGCGCTTCATTTTTGAAGAAAACGCCATCCTGAATATCCTTGGTGATTTTTACCAGCATCTGATAAACCACTCGGCCCGCGCCGATATTGGTGTGGCCAACCTCACTGTTGCCCATCTGACCGTCCGGCAGACCTACATCAAGCCCGGAAGCGCCGATACTGGTGCAGGAATACGCCGCCTTCAGCCGGTCGATGTTCGGCGTGCCCTGGGCGATAATCGCGTTGGACTTGGGATCGTTTTTGCCGATCCCAAATCCGTCAAGAATCAAAAGTGCAGTCGTAGACATTAGTAATTCACCACCTCGGCAAACTTTGCCGCTTCGAGGGACGCGCCGCCGATCAGGCCGCCGTCGATTTCAGGCTGAGCCATCAGGCCCTTTACATTGGAACCCTTCATGCTTCCGCCATACTGGATGCGGATCTTTTCGGCCACATTGCGGCCAAACTTCTGCTCGATGGCCTTGCGAATTACGCCGATGGTGCGGTTGGCCTCTTCATCGGTAGCGGTAAGGCCGGTGCCGATGGCCCAGACGGGCTCGTAGGCGATAACCACGTTGTCCAGTTCAGCGCCCTGCAGGCCGTGCAGCGCCATCTGCGTCTGATAGGTGACGATCATGTCGGTGTAACCGGCTTCGCGTTCGTCCTTCAGTTCACCGACGCACACGATGGCTTTCAGGCCAGCGCGTACCGCCGCGACGGTGCGCAGGTTCACGGTCTTGTCGGTTTCGCCGAAGTACTGGCGGCGCTCGGAATGGCCGATGATGACGTATTCGCAGCCCGCAGCCTTGAGCATGTCGGCGCTCAGCTCGCCGGTATATGCGCCGGAAGCCTTGAAATGTACGTTCTGGGCACCCAGGTGAATATTGGTGCCTTCAATAATGTTCTTCACTGCGGAGAAGCACACAGCGGGGGTGCAGACCACCACATCGCACTTGGCGTTCTTTACCAGCGGAATCAGGTCGGTGACCAGCTGCGCGGCTTCTTCCGGCGTCTTATTCATCTTCCAGTTGCCGGCGATAATCGGGCGACGCTCGGGGATTACGCGATCCATCAGACATACAACGCCGGGCAGCTCCTTGCCCTCCAGGAATTCCAGGG
>CAKUDW010000265.1 GCA_934645275.1 uncultured Clostridia bacterium | reverse complement strand
CCAGGCCGGGCTTGGTCTCCTCTTCAAACAGCATTTCATAGGAAGGATTATACACGATCTCAGTGGTTCCGGTAATGCCGTACTTGGTCAAATCGATCTTTGCCATATCGCATCAACCTCTCTTAAAAATGTAGTATTACTGTGCCGGCATGCACAAGCGCCGGTTATGTAGCAATTTGCTGATAGCACTAGTATCAGCAAATATCATAATATACAACCGTTACTTTAAAATCAATACCATATACGAAAAATTATCGGAAATTTTCTGTATAACGGCGCTTCATGACCGCACGTCATTCAGTATATGACAAAGCTGCGCAATCTGTTCAAGCGTCAGCGCCTCGCCGCGCACTCGTGCATCCAATCCCGCCGCTTCCAGGGCTTTGGCCGTCTCTGCCTGCGTAAGGCCGTAGCAAGCCTTCAGGTTGTTGGCAAGCGTTTTTCTGCGCATATGAAAGCAGCACTTAGCAAGCTTTACAAAGGCAGAGTCATCGTTTTCGGGCATCAGCCGCTGCTCACGAACGTCAATCCGAATGAAGCGGCTGTCCACGTGCGGCGGCGGATTAAAGCGTTCTGGCGGCACATCTGCCAGCACGCGGCAGCTGCCATAGTAATTAATGATCGCGGCCAGCGCACACCAATTTCCATCGCCCGGCTGGCTCATCATGCGGTCGGCCGCTTCCTTCTGCACCATCAGACACAGGCTTTGCGGCAATGGGCGCACGCTGAGCATCCGCAGAATCACATCCGCAGTGATATAGTACGGTAAGTTCGCAATTACGCGATACGGCACGCCGAGCCTTTCGCGCACGAGCGTGGCAATATCCGCCTTCATTGCATCCATAAACACGACTTCGGCGTTCTCGCAGCCTTCCAGCATTATATCCAGCACCGGACGCAGCTTTTCGTCCACTTCAAGCGAAAGCACCCTCTCTGCGCAGGCTGCAGTCAGCACCGTCAATATACCTGGGCCAGGGCCGATTTCGAGTACGTGATCCGTTTCTTCAAGTCCGGCTGCCGTCAACAGCGTATTCAGAAAACTTTCGTCCAGTATAAAATTCTGACCAAGCGAATGCGCAGCACGAAAATCGCAACGCTCCAGCGCCAGTCTCGCCCGCAACTCAAGGGATACTTCCTGATTTAACATTGCTTTCCTCACACGATATATCTCATGACTTACAAAGAATTGTCGGCGGATTCTGAAGGAATACGCCGACCTGCAAAACTCTGGTTTTGCTAATTCTCGCCCTTCAAACAGAAGAACCAGCTCGAAAGCCGGTTCCTCTGTTTGTACAGGCATTATTTGGTGCCGAACAGGCGGTCGCCCGCATCGCCCAGACCGGGAACGATGTATTTGTTCTCATTCAGGCGCTCATCAATCGCGGCAATGTAGAGATCCACATCCGGATGCGCAGCCTGCAGTGCGGCCACACCCTCGGGGCAGCCTACCAGGCACATCATCGTAATGTTGCCGCAGCCGCGCTGCTTAATGAAATCGATGGCGGCGATGGCGGAACCGCCGGTAGCCAGCATCGGATCCAGCACGATCAGTTCGCGTTCGGCCACGTCGTTGGGAAGCTTGCAATAATATTCGACCGGCTTATGCGTTTCAGGATCGCGATACAGGCCAACATGGCCAACCTTTGCGGAAGGCACAATGTTCATCACACCATCTACCATGCCCAGACCAGCACGCAGAATCGGTACGATGCCGAGCTTCTTACCGGCGATAATGCGGGACTTGCACTTTGCAACCGGAGTCTCAATGTCGATTTCCTTCAGAGGAAGTTTGCGGGTCACTTCGTAAGCCATCAGCATGGAGATTTCTTCCAACAGCTGGCGGAAATCCTTCGTGCTGCAATCGGTCTGGCGCATCAGGGTAAGCTTGTGCTGAACGAGGGGATGATCAATAACATGTACCGTACTCAATCCAATAACCTCCCTTAATTTAACCCGCAATAAGCGGCATTACCTTATATATCAGATGAATTATATCTCAATGTGGGTACAAAAACAACGTTGCTAGTGTTAATCACCGAAACTTTCGACTTTTTTCCGCAGGCATAAACGACGCGTCCATTCTTTTCGCTTATAACAATGCCCCTGATATGCACATCATTCCAATAAAACAGCCGAACCCACAGAAAATAGCGAAAAAAACATAGCCCTTGGACATGCAGTAATTTCCGCACAGAGCCGACAGCAAGATAATAATCAGTCCAGCCAGCATATCGTTTTTTCCCCCCCTCTCCCCAACTGATTTTCGGTATATGTTCCGCTTTTTCCTGCTAGATCGGCGATAAAATTTGTCAATACGTTTGCATTTCTCTTAGAGCTTTTGCGGCCGTCACCGTACAATTATAAAAGCTTTAAAAGTCGACCTTTCTGCACATTAGAAACCCTATTCGGCAACAGCTTCCAATCGATTCATCCACTTCTTTCTGCGGAATACAGCAAATGAGATTCCAAAGCGAATGCATTCCTCCAGAGATAAGAGAGAATATACCCAGGCGACAGGCAGCTTCAAAACAAATGCGCTCAGTAACCCCAACGGAACACCAAAGCACCATGTGCCGATTATATCAATGAACATAACATATTTTGTCCGACCGCCGCTGCGCAAGATACCGCCGCCGAGAATCATATTAAGTACCTTAAACGGAGCAACCAATGCGTAGGCAAGAAGAATCTGTCGTGTCATAGTTTTAACCGACTCATCTACCTGATAGATATCCACATAAATGCCGCTGAGCAGAACGACTGTAACGGAGAGAATCAACGACCCAATCGTACCATAAAACAGCAACTTTTTCGATGCCCAAAAAGCACCTTCATTTTCGC
>CAKUDW010000264.1 GCA_934645275.1 uncultured Clostridia bacterium | reverse complement strand
GCTTTGCTCTCGCTCAACGCAAGAGTTATTATAACAAAATCCCCTGCGCTTGTCAAGGGGAAATTTTCAATTTATGCCGAAATTTGCTGACCGCAGGATGTTGTGGCATAACTGTGGCACGAACTACCAGATATTGCTTTACAAGCCGCTCTGCGCGCCAATTTTTGCACCGTTCGTTTTGTTAAGAAATAGATTTTTTGTCGCTTGCAAGAGGGCCGGAACGCACAGGCATGCGGCCGCAAGCAGCGATGCGGCGTAAACATTAATATTCTCAGGTACATTTGAATGCGTATCTGGCGGAAGTAAGCCGCAGGAAACTGCGATGATCGCCGCCGCTACCCCACGCACACACAGATAATCGCGCCAGGACACACCCATATCCGAAAGCACATGCATATTCTGCGCCGCAATGCACAGCCCCCCGAAGCCGATGGCCGCGCCCTGGATGAGCATTTTCCCATCGCATCGCCAGTCGGCCAGCCGCGCCAGTCCGCTGGGCAGATCGGCGGCAAGCAACAATACGTCGCCCGCAGTCTTCCCCAGAAACGACGCTGCGACGCCAGTCAGCGCGCCGAAAAGCACCATGTGTCCACAAATTGTGAGCAGGATTTCCACCGCTCTGCCCACGCCGCCTTCCGCCGCCGACGACGCGAAAATCTCACCGCCGCTGAGCGGCAGGTATTCCACCAACCGCAGCAGCGCCAGTTGCGTTCCCGCCTGAACGCAGGCAATCCGCACGCCAAATGCTGCAGAACCGTACAGTCCCGCGCCAACGCCCATAACGAGATAGGCCGGGCTCAGCCCGCAAAGCGCCAACGCCAGGCGACGTGCCTGCATGGGCGCGAGCGCCGCTTCCACTGCTACGCGGCGCACAGCCACGGCTCCGCCTGGCGAACCCGCAACCATGCCGACTATCAGCGCAGGCGCGGCTGAACCGGGCAGATGAAATAGCGGCTGCATCAGCCTCGAAAGCAGCCGGTCGTAAACCGCGCATCCCTCGGGACCTGTGAGCGCAGGCATCAGCGCCAGGAACGGGAACAGCGACGGCGCGACGTTCTGTACCCAAAGCCGCATAGCTCGCTGCGCGCACGCCGCCGAAATTTCAGGACGCAGCAGAATAAGCACAGCTGCCGTTAACGAAAGAAAAAAACGCATGCGCTTCATACCGGCAGAATCACCCCCACCGGCAAACTATGCGTGCAGGCGCGACGCTTATGCCGGATCGGTACTGCCGAAACCACCCGTGCGCACCGCGTCCGCCGCATCGTCAACTGTGACGCCAAAGGGCACAAACACGCCCTGAGCGAGGGCCTCGCCGCGGCGCACAGTGAGCGTCTTGCCCTCGTTATTGGCATTGACGAGCTTAATGCGGATATGCCCCTCGTTTTCCGCGCCAAAATAGTCGGAATCGATCACGCCTACGCTGTTATACAGCTGCACGCGATACTTAAAGCCCTGTCCCGAACGCGGGTAGAGCATGAGCACCCAGCCCGGATCGATGCGCACGCGCACGCCAGTGGGAATATCTATAAACTCGCCGGATGCGAGCGTGAAATCCATGGGCGAAAAGAAATCGTAGCCCGCGGAACCGGCCGTGGCGCGGCGCGGCAAACGGATATCCGCCCACAGGCAGGGCGCATCGAAGCGCCAATCGGCCTCGAAGCGCGCGCGGGATACCTTCATGAACTGCGCAATTTTCTGCATAGCCAACCTCATCTATCCTATTATAGTAAGTATTCTGTTTTCCGTGAACAGTATAGCGCAGAGGGGCGGTCATCGTCAATCTACAATGGTTTGCGCTTCAGCACCACAATTACAATCTTTAACATTTGAATCCCTTGACAAAACCATACGGCCGGCTTATAATATATGAGTACTTTGGAAAGTGCATAAGGTCCCTTAGCTCAGCTGGATAGAGCGTCTGGCTACGGACCAGAAGGTCAGGGGTTCGAATCCCTTAGGGTCCGCCACCGAAAAGCCTTGAAAACGCGATGTTTTCAAGGCTTTTCTTTTATTCTTATTACCTCTCCAGCCTGCTCTTGCGCAACTTTCTTCCGAGTGATCGTGAATTATCGGGGCAACCGTTAAACGGTCGAGCCCCGATATGAAACGGATAATCCCGAATAGATAAATCGAAAGCCCATCGAAAAGATCAATTTCTCTTCGATGGGTTTCTCTCGTTTTATAGGAAGTTGACACTCTTGCCATGTAAATAGAAAAAGTGAACTCCTTTGGAACGAAGGACGCTCTATGACTGACTCAGGAAACTCGAACGTGCGGGCAAAAAGATCACCTCACTACCATGATGGCAGTGAAGTGTATCTGTCTTTATATGTTCTGTGAGGCATTGTTATTTGAGGAGCTGCTTCATATCCTCCTCCGGCGTGGTGATGGGCGCAATACCGAAGTTTTCTACGAGGTAGTTCAGCACATTAGGCGAAACAAACGCTGGCAGCGTGGGACCAAGGCGGATGTTTTTGATGCCCAGATACAGCAGCGTCAGCAGGATACACACTGCCTTCTGCTCATACCAGGAGAGCACCATGGACAGCGGCAGATCGTTCACACCGCAGCCGAAAGCGTCAGCAAGGGCAACGGCGATCTGGATAGCGCTGTAAGCGTCGTTGCACTGTCCGACATCCATCAAACGGGGCAAACCACCAATGGTGCCGAGGTCAAGGTCGTTGAAGCGGTACTTGCCGCAGGCGAGGGTCAGCACCACCGTATCGGCAGGTGTCTGCTTGACAAACTCTGTGTAGTAGTTGCGGCCGGGGCGGGCTCCGTCACAACCGGCAACCAGAAAGAAGTGCCGGATCGCGCCGGATTTGACCGCCTCGATGACCTTATCTG
>CAKUDW010000263.1 GCA_934645275.1 uncultured Clostridia bacterium | reverse complement strand
TCCGCGAGGCGGCGCAGGAACGGGCTGATGTCCGCGCCGTTCCAGTTCACCAAATCGCGATCAAACAGGCTCGGGCGGTTCGCGTCGCAGCGCTCCTGTCCGGCGTAGAGCATCACCGTGCCCTTCATACAAAACAGGAAGGCATGCCAGTTGCGCAGCACACGCGCGTCCGAAACGCGCGAGGCGATGCGCGGCTGGTCGTGGTTTTCCAGACAGCGCAGCTTCAGATAATTAGCCGGATACAGTGCCTCCTGCGCGTTCAATGCGTCGATATACTCGTGCAACGGCCGCTCGCCCGCCCAGTAGGCATCCAGCTTTTCACGAATGTCGTAGCCATATTCCATATCAAAGGCCTCGTAGCCCTCCGGATCGGAAAATATGCGCATGCCCACGCGCCGCGCTTCGCAATTGAACGACGTATGCACCGTTTCGGCCAGCCAGATCAAATTCGGCTTCACTGCCGCGCATGCCACGCGCGCTGCCTTCCAGAACGCGAGCGGCACCAGTGATGCCACATCCGCGCGGAAACCGTCCACATACTGCGCCCAAAACTTCAGCGCACCGATCTGTTCATCCCACAACGCAGGCACATTGTAATCAAGGTCGATCACGTCCGACCAGTCTCCGAAACGATTGCCAAAGCTGCCGTCCGGTGCATGGTAGAAATACTCCGGGTGCGCGCAGCGAAGTGCAGAATCCGGCGAGGTATGGTTATACACCACGTCGATCATCAGCTTCATGTCCTGCGCGTGCACGGCATCCGCTAGATGAATAAAGTCCTTCAACGTGCCGTATTCCGGATTCACAGCGCGATAATCGCGAATCGCATAGGGGCAACCAAGCGTTCCCTTTTTGCCTTCCACGCCCACAGGATGAATGGGCAGCAGATACACGACATCCACACCCAATGCGCGAATGCGCGGCAGATCACTTTCGAGCGCACGAAACGTACCTTCCGGCGTGTGGTTGCGCACATATACCTGATAAATCAGCGCCTGTCTAAGCGCCATATCGCTGTTTACTGCCATGATTATGCCTCCTCATCCATCAATTCGAGCGCCACGCTGTCCTGAAGCTCCATGCCGGGTTCCGTGAGCCGCAGACAGCCGCCCATCAGTTCGATCAGCCCGTAGCATTCCAGCTTCGCGATCGCGCGTGCATGCGTCCTTTCAAAATCGTCGCCAAAGCGCTGCCGCCAGCTGGCCATGTCCAGTCCACGACAGGTGCGTGTTTCCAACATAATCGCCTCCTCGCGACGCTCCGCCACGGAAAGCGCGTGCACATTCAATCGCCGCTCGCCGGAAATGTAGCGCGCCAGCTCAGGCGGGTTTTCAAAGCGCTCGCCACCTACCAATGAGTGCGCAGCGCTGCCCAGTCCCAGATAATCGCCGCCCGTCCAGTAGGTCATGTTATGGCGCGATTCAAAGCCCGGCTGTGCGTAGTTTGAAACTTCATAGCGTTCAAACCCCGCTCTGTGCAGCCGTGCGGTTGCCATGCGCTGCATTTCATTCACCTGGTCGTCGTCCGGCACGGCGACCTCGCCGCGCGCCACGCGCCGCGCCATTTCGGTATCCGGCTCCACGATCAGGCTGTATGCCGAAATGTGCCTGATAGGCAATGTCGTGGCACGATCCAGCGTGTCCCGCCAGGCAGCGAGGCTCTGCTCCGGCAGCGCGTACATCAGATCCAGTGAAATATTATCAAAGCCCGCATGCCGCGCCATGTGCACGGCGGCTTCAGCCTCGTCCGCGCTATGGATGCGCCCAAGGTTTTTCAGCAGCGCATCGTCGAAGCTCTGCACGCCCAGGCTCAGGCGGTTCACGCCCGCACGAAGCCAGATATCGAGCTTCCGCGCTGTCAGCGTACCTGGGTTGGCCTCCAGTGTGATCTCCGCATCCGGCGCGATGGGAACGACCGCATGAAGCCTGTCCAGCTGCATTGCGATATACTCCGCCGGAACCAGCGACGGCGTGCCGCCCCCGAAAAAGACGCTGCGCGCCTCGTATGCGCGCAATCCGTCCGCCCAGGCGCGCGTCTCGCACCCAAGTGCTTCAAAATAGTCGTGCCACTGCCCTTCCCTGCCCGCAAAGGATGCAAAATCACAATAAACGCACTTGCGAACGCAGAAGGGCACATGCACATAGATCGCCAGCGGTTTCATCAGTCCATTTTCAGCACAGCCATGAACGCCTCGCTGGGCACGGCCACGGTACCCACCTGACGCATGCGCTTTTTGCCCTCCTTCTGCTTTTCCAGCAGCTTTTTCTTGCGCGTGATATCGCCTCCATAGCACTTTGCCAGCACATCCTTGCGCAGCGCCTTCACCGTTTCACGGGCGATGACCTTGCCGCCAATCGCCGCCTGAATCGGAATTTCAAACATCTGCCGCGGAATGGCTTCTTTCAGCTTTTCAGCAATGGAGCGGCCGCGCGGATAGGCGCGATCCCGATGCACGATGATGGACAGCGCGTCGCACTGGTCGCCGTTGAGCAGGATGTCCAGCTTCACCAAATCGCTCTTGACGTAACCCTTGAGTTCGTAATCGAACGATGCATAGCCGCGCGTGCGGCTCTTGAGCTGGTCGAAGAAATCATAGATAACTTCGTTGAGCGGCATGTCGTAGCTCAGCAGCACGCGTCCACCCTCAATGTACTTCATATCGCGGAATATGCCGCGCTTATCCTGACACAGCTCCATGATCGCACCCACATAGTCCTGCGGCGTGATGACAGATGCATCTACAAACGGCTCCTCCATGGATTCAATTTCCTGTACGGAGGGCAAATTCGTGGGGTTATCGATCATCACGGTGGTGCCGTCGGTCTTGTTGACCTTGTATACGACGCTCGGCG
>CAKUDW010000262.1 GCA_934645275.1 uncultured Clostridia bacterium | reverse complement strand
CGATCAGCGGCAGTACCAGATCGCATATCGTGGTTAGCGCTGCGCAGAACAAATCCAGCGCCATCACGCCCAGATACGGCTTGAAATATGGCGCAAAACGGCTAAATAACTTGAGCTGATGAAGCGGCGGCTTTTTTTCCACGTTTGCCATGATGGATATATCCTCCGGAAAAACCATAATATACCTTCATCATAGTTGCGCACAATGCGTTTGTCAAGCCTGGTTCGGAGCATTTTGCGTGTATCCGCGCCGCTTGACAAGCGGCAGTTCAATACACTACAATATATAAAATGGAGGAGGCGATGGCATGGCTTCAGGGCTCAGAGCAAAGCTGAACGCAATTTCGGCGGCGCAGCCCAAGGCCGAGCGGAGGCCCGCACGACCGGGCGGCGTAGCGCTGTTTTCCTGTGAGCGCGCCTCGGACGCGCGGTTGTTTGAGCTGGACTTCGGCGCGCTCAGGCGTATCGGCTGGGGCGGCCGCGCTTTCGATATTCGGCGGTTACTGTTCCTGGATACGGAAACGACGGGCCTGTCCGGCGGGGTGGGCACGGTTGCCTTTCTGGTGGGATTGGGCTATGTGCGCGGCGACCGCTTCGTGGTGGAACAGCTGCTGATGCGCGATTACCCGGATGAGATTGAAATGCTCGGCGCCATCGCAGTGCGCATGCGTGAGTTTGACGCTGTTTGCAGTTTCAACGGCAGAAATTTTGACCTGCCGCTGCTGAAGACGCGCTTTGCAATGTGCCGTATGCGCGATGAATGGCGAGATCCGGAGCAGCTGGATCTGCTGTATCCCGCGCGGCGCACCTGGAAGATGCGCATTGGCAGTTGCCGCCTGAGCCGCATTGAGGAAATCATACTTGGCCAGGGCAGGGATCACGATCTTCCCGGCAGCGAGGTGCCGCAGCGCTATTTCGACTATCTGCGCAGCGGCGATATGGCGCTGCTGACCGATATTGTGGATCACAATCGGCAGGATATACTGACGCTGGGCACGCTGCTGGCCGAGCTGTGCGAAATATACGCCCATCCGGAAAAAACGCGCGACCGGCGTGACCTGCTCAGCATCGGCAAGGCGTTGGAGAACCAGGGTGAACTGGGCCCCGCGCGCGAGGTATACCGCGTGGCTGCTATTCCGGCTCCGGCGGGCAAATTGCCGCAGTTGCTTGCGAGCGAGGCAGCGGCGCAGGCCGCATGGCGCATCTATTTGCTGGAGCGCCGCTGCCGCAACGTGGAAGGCATGCGCGAGACGCTGGAAAAGATGGCGATGCGCAGGCAGATGCGGGATAAGATCTATGTCGAACTGGCCAAGCTCTACGAGCATCGCTACAAAAACCCGAGGCGTGCGCTGCGCTATGCGGACCTCGCGCTGCACTATGCGGCTCCGCAGGATATGGATGCGCTGAATATTCGGCGCGCGCGCTTAGAGAAAAAGCTTGAAACGAGAAAATCGGAGGAAACGGAATTATGAGCTTATTTGATAATCTCAAGGCCGATCACATGGGCAGAAATGCGACCAGCGCGCACTCTCAGGCAAACGAGTTGAACCGACGCGGCAGAGTTGCCGACGCGCGCGCAAAGTACGCTGAGGCACGCCAGCTCTACCAGCAGGCCTACGACGCGGGCTGCCGCAGAACGAGCATACTGATGAATTTTTCAATTCTGCTGATGCGCGGCGGCGAATTTGAGCGCGCGCGGGAACTGATGAAGGAAATCAGCCAGGATAAGAGCATGTCCGAAGATACACATTTTGAGCTGCGTGTGAATTATTCTATCTGCCTGTGGCGGCTGGGGCTGACAGATAAGGCGATTGAAACCATACGCTACGCCGGCAAGCATGCCAAGAACAGCTCCTACTATTCGTCGCTGGGCACTTATCTGGTGGATCAGGCGGCAAAAACCGGTGATTTTGACGAAGCGCAGGCACTGCTGGACGAGGCCATGGATTACGACGATGAGGACGCGGCCACGCTGGACAATTTTGGCGAACTCTGCCGCCAGCGGGGCCTGTGGGCCGAAAAGAACGGCGACGCCGATGCGGCCGCCGAAATGCGTGCGAAGGCGAAGGATTACTATCTGCGTGCCTACAAGCAGCGCCCAAGCCAGATTACGACGCTGTATGCGCTGGCAAATTTCGCCCGAGAGGACGGCGATACCGCCAAGGCTCGCGAATATGTGGATAAGGCGATCATCCACAGCGGCTCCAGGCTCTGTCCCATTTCGTTAGAAATGCTGGAGGAATTGCGCAGCAGTTTGTAATCATATTCATATATCATATCCTGGCGGAGGCGCCCTGAAGGCGTCCTCCGTTTTTTTGGCGTGGAAGGGTTTGCAAGACCGGGACTCTGCGGGTCGACGGGTTCCAGGGAGGAGCACAGCGATGGCTCTTGTTTTGGACATATTTACCAAAAAGCATGTTTCTGTGCGACTGATTTAACAATTGATGAGAAATATATTGACATTTTTCCATAATATGTTATAATGGACAAACCGGCATAACGTATTTTGACCAAAATAAATATATGTGCACTTAAAAAATGAAGGTTATGATATGGGCATTGCGCCCGTGTGGTCAACAGGAGGTTGCTTATGAGCGTTGGGATCCAGATTCAAAATGCAGTAAAGCGGTATGGCGATAAGACCATTATTCCGGATCTGTCGGTGGAGATCCATAACGGGGAATTTTTTACGCTGCTTGGCCCTTCCGGTTGTGGAAAGACTACGCTGCTGCGCATGATTGCGGGCTTCAATACCATTGAAGGCGGCAATTTTTTCTTTAATGACAAGCGCATCAACGATATGGATCCCGGCAAGCGCAATATCGGCATGGTGTTCCAGAATTACGCCATTTTCCCGAA
>CAKUDW010000261.1 GCA_934645275.1 uncultured Clostridia bacterium | reverse complement strand
TGGACGATCTGTTTCAGGTGGGCTGCATCGGGCTGATGAAGGGGCTGGACAATTTTGATCTGAGCATGAACGTGCGCCTGAGCACCTACTGCGTGCCGATGATTATCGGCGAAATCCGCCGCTATTTGCGCGACAACAATCCGATTCGTGTGTCCCGTTCGCTGCGCGATACTGCTTACAAGGCGCTCAAAGCGCGCGACGTGCTCTCCGCACGCAACGGCCGCGAACCTGGCGTGGCTGAAATCGCCGCGGAAATGCAGCTGCCCGAAGAAGATGTGGTATTCGCGCTGGAAGCCATACAGGATCCGGTATCCTTCTCTGATCCCGTATACCAGGATGGCAGCGATGCAATCTATGTAGCCGATCAGATTCGGGACAATCGCGTCAGCGAGGACGATTGGGTGCGCGATCTCTCCATCAAGACCGCCATTGCACATTTGCAAAAGCGCGAGCAGAAAATTATTCGCCAGCGCTTTTTCATGGGCAAGACGCAGATGGAGGTTGCCGATGAAATCGGCATATCGCAGGCCCAGGTTTCGCGGCTGGAGAAAGCCGCGCTGAAACAGATGCAGAAATATATTTGACGCACGCAAAAGCCCGCGGCGATTTTTGCCGCGGGCTTTTGCATCAGTCACGCTGATTTACTGATGCGCGTCCAGCCATTCCTGAACCTTATTCTTGGCGACGCGGGTGAGCTTTTCCTCCACATAGGGGGAATTCTCACCGCCACGGCCATATGCAAAGTATGCGCCGCCGGGCGTACGGAACAGGATTTCCTCGTAGCCCGCGGGATCGCCGTAATAGCCGCAGGTGCACTTGCGCACCACTTCCGCTGTTTCGGTGTCGTATACCGCCTTGCCAAAAGTCTTTTTCATGATAATGAACCTCCTTTGGGTCTTTGAAGGACCGTGGGCCCTTCTTGCGCCACATTATACGTTCAGGATATAACAAGCAGATTAATGCACCGTAAAAATTTGGTACTCTCAGCCGAGCAACGCGCCAAATTCATCAATTTTATCCGCGTACTGCTTCAGCGCGCCGCGCCAGAAATTCACGTCTGCCACATCGATGCCTACGCTCGCAGCCACCTCGCGCACTGTGCCCGAGCCGCTGAAGCGCAGCAGCTTTTCATATACCGGCCAGAATGCCGCGCCCATCTGGCCGCGCAGCGCGTTCAGGCCCGCGCCGAAGAGCATACCGAAGGCATAGGGGAAGTTGTAGAAATGATACAGCGTATCATAGTAATGCGGCTTGCATGCCCACATATAGGGATGCAGCATGCCATCGTCCATCGCGTCCCCATAGGTCTGACGCTGCGCGTCCAGCATCATTTCCTTTAGCTCGCGAGCGCTGATCATGCGCGTTTTGCGCGCTTCCACCACCGCCGCTTCAAACAGGAAACGACTCATGATATCCACAATGCACTGCGCTGCATCGCTAATCTGACTCTCGAGAATCGCCAGCGCTTCCTGCGCACTTGCACTGGCGCGCACCTTTTCAGAAAGCAGTAACTCGTTAAACGTGGAAGCCGTTTCCGCCAACGGCATCGGAATGTCCGTCAGCAGTGCGGGCACCCCATTCATCATACTGTCGTGGAAGGCATGCCCCAGCTCGTGCGCCAGTGTGGAAACATCCGAATAGCTACCCTCGAAATTGGTCAGCACGTAGCTCATCTTCAATGCGTGCACACCCTGGCAAAACGCGCCGCCTTCCTTGCCCGAACGCGGATAGGCGTCGATCCAGTTCTCGTCGAACGCGCGGCGCATGATTTTGGCAATCGGCGCATGAAATCCACCGAACACTTCCAGCAGCAGCGCCTTCGCTTCATCCAGCGTGTAGCGCTTATCAGATCCGCCCATGGGCGCGAACAGATCGCAGAATTTCAGCTTTTCGCAGCCGAGCGCCTTCGCCTTCATGGCAAAATAGCGCCTGAACGCAGGATAGGATTCATGAATCGCCGCCGTAAGCGCATCCAACATCTCCCGATCCATGCGTGCCTGATCCAGCGCCCAATCCAGCACGGAATCATAGTTTTGCAGCCGCGCCATGGTGATCGCCTCGCCCTTGACGCCGTTCAGGCAGGCGGCCATCGCCGTTTCGATGCGCGGGTACGCAGCAATTTCCGCACGAAACGCCGCTTCGCGCACCGTTGAATCCGCATCGAACGCCAGATTGCGCACTGCGGGCAGCGGCAGTTCCTTTTCTTCACCGTTAAGCGTCACCTTTATGGAAAGTCCCGCAAACAGCTCGTCACGCAGCCTGCACCACGCCTTACCGCCGCTCAGCTGCATTTCACGCACATCGCGCTCCAGCGCCGGATCGATCAGATGCCGCACGCGCTCGTGCGCAGAACGCATCCACGGCAGATAGGCCTTCAAATCTGCATCGGCCTCGCAGAGCGCTTCCAGCCTCGCATTGGCGCCGCACCAGCGCGTAAACGCGCCCAGCAACATTTCCAACTCGTTGTTCAGTTTCAAAATGCGATCATGCGGGCCAAGCGCAGCCTCGCAGTTCGTATCCGCCGCCAGCGTGAGAAATACGAACGCGTCCAGGCGGCCCGCCTTATCCGCGATGCCATTAATCTCATTCAGCATTGCCTTCAAGGCCGCAGCATCGCCGGTTTCCGCGGGCAACGCCGCAAGCGCAGCGCCTGCCTGCCGAATCTCAGCCTCCAGGCTATTCATATCGGACACGAAGGCCTCGTCGTCAAAACCCTGATAGAGTTTATTCAAATCCCAGTTCATATATATTGCCCTCCAGCTTATTCAATGCCGCTTCCCATTATACACTTTTGCAGTTTCGGATGCAAATCAGCCCACTTGTTCTGACAAATTGTAATTTATAAAAATTATTTTGTCTTATATGCTTGACATTTTGTCTTGCAAGTGCTATACTCTTCCCACACTGAAAGGGGATGTGAAT
>CAKUDW010000260.1 GCA_934645275.1 uncultured Clostridia bacterium | reverse complement strand
CTGTTTGAACCGCTGAAGCGTCTGGAGAGCTTCGAAAGCCTGCTGTGCGCAGTGAAGGCGGGAAAGCTTTGTTCAGTTTACGGGCCGGATGATTCTCAGCGCGCGCACGTGCTGGCAGGAATTGCCCGTGAAACGGGGAAAAAGATGATCGTGCTTGCGGCAAACGAAATGCTGGCCATGCGCATGGCCGACGATCTGAATGTGTTGCTGGAGGGTGGCGCGCGCTTTTTGCCCGCGCGGGATATTTCGTTTGTAAAGTCGTCTGCGTCGAGCCGCGATCTTTCTATGCGCCGCATCGAAGTGCTGGGAATCTGCGCAACGGGCGGCGCGCAGGTGCTGGTGGCTGCAGTGGACGCGGCGATGAATCGCATGGCGCCGCCGCAGCGCTTTAAGGACAGAATCCTGCAAATCAGCGAGGCCGACCGCATGGAACCGGCGGATCTGATGGCAAAGCTGGCAGAGGCGGGCTACGAGCGCGTGCAGCTGGTAGAGGAGCGCGGCCAGTGCGCGCTGCGCGGCGGCATTGTGGATATTTATCCGGTGGGCGGCGCGAACGCATTGCGCATCGAATTTTTTGACGACGAAATCGATTCTATCCGCTCCTTCGATGTAATGACTCAGCGCTCCATATCGCCCCGAACCGTGGCACGAATCTTTCCGGCCAGCGAATTTTTGCCCAGCCGGGAGGAAGCTCATGCCGCCGCGGCGCGATTGCGCTATGAGCTTGAACGGCGCGAACAGCATGGCGATCATGCCGTGCGTCAGCGGAAGCTGGAAAGTGAATTCGGGCTCATGCCCTTTGAAGAATTCCTGAAGGCCGCCGAAGAGGAAAAGCCAGGGGAGGCGCGGGAAGTGGCCGCGCCTGCTTCAAGGCGCGACCGTGGCTTTGCACAAATCATTGATGCGCTGGAAACGGGCCGCAGCTTCGATGGCGCGGATGGCATTTTGCCAGTGCTGATGGATTACAACGCGACGCTATTGGATTACTTTGATGATCCCATACTCGTACTGGATCAGCCGGAGCGGGTGCGCGAGCGCGCTGAAAACCGTTTCCTGGAATTCAAGGAAATGTTTACCGCCGCTGTGGAGCACGGCGATGCGCTGGGTATACAGGCGCAGCTGTTGTTGACCTATGACGAGTTGTTGGCGCACATGGATGGGCGGAGCATGATTATCGCTAATCCGTTCCTTCGCTCTGATTCGGATTTCAGGCCGCAGGCTGTTGTGCAGATCGAGGGCCGAAACGCCGCCGGGTATCAGGCAAATATACAGGAATTGAAGCTGGATATCGATAAATGGCGCGAGGATGGCTGGCAAATCGCACTGCTGGCGGGCGGCAAGGCGCGCAGCGAGCGCCTGTTGGGCGCGCTGGAAAGCCTGGAATGTCCGGCAGATTTTCCGGAAGAATGGCCGGAACGCATTGCGCCGGGGCGGCCGGTGATACTGCCGCTGGCGTTGAACCGCGGCTTCATCTATCCTGAGATTCGCTTTGCACTGGTTTCTGAATCGGATATTTATGGCGTGAGCCGGCAGAAGAAGCGCGCCCGTGCGCGTTCGGGTGAAAAGATTGCCGCGTTTACCGATTTGAAGGTCGGAGATTATGTGGTTCATGAGAATCACGGCGTGGGCCAGTTCATGGGCGTGGTGCGCCTGGCGAGCGAGGGAACCTATCGGGATTTCCTGCACATTCGCTATCAGGGTACGGACAAGCTCTATGTGCCCACAGACCAGCTGGATCGCGTGCAGAAATATATCGGTTCCGAGGGCGAAGCACCGCGGTTGAACCGCCTGTCCGGCGGCGAGTGGCAGCGTCAGAAGGCGAAGGTGCGCCAATCAATTCAGGATATCGCGGGCGATTTATTAAAGCTCTATGCCCAGCGCGAGGCCGCACCGGGCCATGCCTTTGACCGAGATACGCCATGGCAGCGCGAATTTGAGGACAACTTTCCCTATGAGGAGACGCCGGATCAGCTGGCAGCCATTGAGGAAATCAAGCGCGATATGGAAAGGCCGCGGCCGATGGACAGGCTGCTCTGCGGCGACGTGGGCTATGGCAAGACGGAGGTGGCGCTTCGGGCCATCTTCAAGGCTGTAATGGGCGGCAAGCAGGCCGCAATGCTTGCGCCGACTACGATACTGGTGCAGCAGCATTACGCCACCATGGTCAACCGATTTAGCGGTTTCCCGGTGCGCGTGGAGGTGTTGAGCCGCTTTAAAACCGCGTCAGAGCAGAAGCAGATACTGCAACAGCTCAGAGATGGCTCCATTGATGTAATTGTTGGCACGCACCGCCTGCTAGCTAAGGATGTGGAGTTTAAAGATTTAGGTCTGCTGGTGGTGGACGAGGAGCAGCGCTTCGGCGTGGCGCACAAGGAGGCCATCAAGAAGCTCAAAAAGAATATCGACGTGTTGACGTTGACCGCTACGCCGATTCCGCGCACGTTGCACATGTCCATGGTGGGCATACGCGATATGAGTCTGCTGCAATCGCCGCCGGAAGAACGCTACCCGGTGCAAACCTATGTGGTGGAGTATTCAGACGGGTTGGTGCGCGACGCGATTCTGCGCGAGCTGGCGCGCGGCGGGCAGGTGTATGTGCTGTACAATCGCGTGCAGACCATCGAGGTGATGTATGCGCGGCTGAAACGGCTGGTGCCGGAGGCGCGCATCGCCGTGGGACATGGACAGATGCGCGAGCATGCGCTTGAGGACGTGATGCTGGACTTCTACGACGGTAAGTTCGACGTGCTGCTCTGCACCACAATTATCGAAGCCGGGCTGGATGTGCAGCGCGCGAATACGCTGATCGTGTGCAACGCGGATCAGTTCGGTCTGTCGCAGCTGTATCAGTTGCGTGGCCGCGTGGGTCGCAGCAATCGGCTGGCTTATGCCTATCTCACCGTGAGCCCGAATAAGGTGCTCACC
>CAKUDW010000259.1 GCA_934645275.1 uncultured Clostridia bacterium | reverse complement strand
TATAATCGCTGGGCTTGATTTTCAAATGCCGCCCAAACAACACCGACAGGTACGACGGACTCACATTCACATGCCGCGCCACATCTGCTACAGTAAGTTTCGCGCCGATGTTCTGCGAAATGTACCGAAGCGCCTGATCCACCAGTGCGTTTTCGCTGTTGACCGAATGTGGGCGTGCGGGCGGCAAACCGTTTTCGCCGCGATAGGCAATGCGAATCATATTCAGCAAAAACTGCATCAGCTGGCAGCAGATAATATCGCCGCTGAGAATATCCGTCTGGCGCGATTCGCGCAGTATGCTTGCAAGCAGCGCGCGTCCTGCTTCATCCACGCTCAGCTTGCGATTGAGCAGGATATCCGCGTAATCGCAATCCATGTCAAACGCAATCGTGATAAAGCACACGCGCGTATCGTCCATTGAATACTGAGAATGCCACTGGTTCTGGCCATAAAGCATCATTTCGCCCGGTGCGAGCAGGTAATCCTGGCCGCCGACGATGGAATGCATGCAGCCCTCCTCCATGCAGGTCAACTCATACTGGCGGTGCGATTCGCCCTTGAAGAAGAACCCCTCCTCCTTCTCCTGATAAAACAGCGTGCGAATGCCGCGCACGCGCATATTGGCGCTGATGACATCCAGGCCGCGCCCGCCGCGCCGTGGCATACGACTGATCTGCGCGTCCTCACGCGTACAGATATGAATATCGCAGCTCTCGTCAAAAGGTGTCACACAGTAATACACGCCCTGGCGCACGCGCACGGGTTTATCCAGATAAAAGGATTCGGTGGCGTCCATATCCTGCCCAGCGGCCACCAACAACACGGCCATACCGCTATCGTAATCCAGATAAACGTCCGCATTGGCACACTGGTACATATCCCCTGCTCCGCCGTCGATATGCCAGCGCTCTGCATGCCACTGGGCTCCGACAGGAAAGGCGTGGTTTGAAATCTTCTCGTCCGGCACCGTACCGTAGGCTGCAAAATTCGCCTTGTTCAGATTGCGAATCATTCTCTTCGTCTCACCTGCCCCTTTCAGCGCGATTCTTTCATATTTCCATTCTGCAAAATGCGCTGCATTTCGTGCTCATATTTATATTATACCAACAGTCACAGCTAAAAACAAGCCGCATGATTTACATCTCATGCGGCAGTTTTTATATATTTCTTATCTGTTATCAGCTCAGCGCCATCCTCAGCGGATGACGATCGTAGTTCCCTCGGGGCAATTGTTGAATATCCATTCGGCGTTATCCTCGGCCAGACGGATGCAGCCGTGCGAGGCCTTGCGGCCCAACGCCGATACCGATGAGCGCGTGGGGCCCTGCTTGCGGCCGTTATACAGTACAGAATGGAACAATATGCCGCCCACCACGCGGTAGGCATACTTGGCATAGCAATTGTAGCTGGTAAAGTAATACCACATACCGGAAGTAACCTTACCACCCGACTGATAGGTGCCCACGGGCGTCTCATAACCGCTCATGCCTGTGGAGCATTTGAATTGCTTGATCTCCTTGGAATAGCTCGAGCCGTCCCATTCGTAAATATAGACGCGCTGCGCGGAAAGATCCACGCCAATTTTATAGGGAAACACGTATTCTTCGGCGGGAACGGCTTCCGCTGAAAACAGCGATTCCTGCGTGGCGCGATCCGCAATGCCGCTCTCGCTCAGGCCATTCTTTTTCTGGTAATACAGCAACGCCATCTCCGTGAGCTTTCCATAAGCGCCGTCGGGCTTGTAGAGATACTTGAGCTGGTGCAGTCTGCGCTGCACGCGCAGCACCTCCTCGCCGCTGCTGCCGGTCATCACGTCCTCGCGATAAAGCTGGAACGGATATTCGCCGGTCACAAATTTAAGCACATCCTCGGTAATCGTGCCGTCCTGCCCATTAATATCCACAATGCCGCTCAGCGGCACGTCCTCTGCAACGGGCTGTGTATTCGGATCTGGCGTGGGCGTGGCCTGCGGCGGCGCGCTCTGGTAAGCGGCATAAGCCGCGGCGTTGGTATTGTATATGTAGTCCTTGAACTCGGCGACAGCCGTTTCGGTCTGCTGTCCGGAAACGCCGTCCGGTGTACCGATCATGAAGCCCCAGCGAGTCAGTGCCTGCTGCACGCGCAGCACGTTTGAATCCGGCGCGCTGGATGTGGGCGCGGCAACCGCGCTGCTGGAATAGAGAACGGACTGGGTGGTATCATCTGCAATGCCAGTGGGCGTCAGGTCGTTATTCTCCTGAAAGGCGACCACCGCCGATTCCGTCATGCCGCCATATTGTCCGTCCGCGCCGGTCTCCAGATAGCCCAGCTCCTGAAGGCGGTTTTGCAGCATGACCACATACGCACCTGCGTCGTCAGCGTCGCGCGACCCCAGTTGAAGCGTGGGATAACTGCTGCCCAGACCGGTTGCCTCGCTGCCGCTGTTGCCGCTGAGCCCCAGCGCTTCTTCACCAGTGAGCGCCATCGCGCTGCATCCGGCCGTCAGCATGCACACAGTCAGCAATGCGGCTATAATTCGTTTCACGTTTGGTAATCCTCTCTTTCTTCTCGGGTATGCCGCCGAAGCGGCGGGCGCATTTTCGCCATCAAAGTGCAAAAGTCTTATCACAATTCGCCTAATTACAGAAAGACCCCGATATTGCTATCGGGGAAATTCGCAAAAAGCTGCGTCAAGCGAATCAAAACAGGATCTTTGCATCGTCTGCCGTATGCAGGAAATCGCGAATCAGCTCGCGGCAGCGCTTATACACGCACTCACGGGCATATTCCACGTCGTTGCGTTCGCGCATGGCACGCTCATAGGGCTGACGCAGCTCGGTACCAACATTGATCTTCGCGATACCAGCCTTGATGCCCCGGGTGATATAATCCTCCTCGATACCGGAACCACCGTGCAGCACCAGCGGAATATTCAGCGCGCTACGCAGCTCGGTGA
>CAKUDW010000258.1 GCA_934645275.1 uncultured Clostridia bacterium | reverse complement strand
CATTGTGCGCGCAAATCATATGCTGCAGCTCTGACAGCCCTGATTTATTGACGGCCAAAGCATATAGAAATGCACCGTCAAACGCGAAGATATGCAGCGGACATTTCCCTGTGTTTTCGATTTCTGGCTGTACGCCTCATGGCGTACAGCCTTCTGTTTGAATAGTATCAATACGCAAAGAAACTACGAAAAAGAACTTTTAAGGGTGTTGAACAAACTGCTTCCGCTTACGCAGACGTTCTGCAAACCAGTTTGGTATCGAGCAAAATATTTCGATTTGCAATTTCCCGTTTTTCCAGAATGCTCTGAAGAAGCATAAACGACTGTCTGCCAATTTCTTCAAACGGCGGCGCCACAGAGGTGATGGACGGCGCCGTCACGCTTGCGATGACAGAATTATCGAAGCCGACAACGGCGATATCTTCAGGCACGCGCAGCCCGGCGCTCTGTATGGCGCGAATCGCGCCCATCGCCATCGCGTCGTTCTGACAAAAAACGCCGTCCGGCACTTTATCCAGCGCCAGAAGTTCCTGCATTTTTAAAAAACTGTTGTCCGCATCCCAGTTTACCGCTTTCGTCAGCTGCAAATCTGTGGCAATGCCCGCATCAAGCAACGCCCGCTGATAGCCATAAAAGCGCTTGATCATGGGTACGGAATCAATGGGCCCGCTGATCATGGCGATACGACGCCGTTTCAGCTCAATGAGATGTCGCACTGCAATATACGCGCCCTGCTGATCGTTTGTATTTACGCAGACCGACCCCTTTTCCGCATAGCAGTATGCGTAGACAATGGGATAAGGGAGCGCGGGCATGATGCCGCTGACATCGCGCGGATACTGCGAAACGTAAATCAATCCGAAAAGGGAAGGCGCTGCGTTTGCCAGGAAGCGTTGAATTGCCGCGGCCACAGTCGCCTTATCAGGGCAGATATTATCCGAATTTTCCCTCAGCAGATCCAAATTGTAGATTGTAGTTATATAATCGCAGCTCTGCGCGGAACGGCAGATTCCTTCAACAATAGAAGTGCAGAAAGCCGAGGTAATGCTCTCTGTGAGCACGCATATATTGCGCTTGATCTCGGCTGCCCGGATGCGCTGGAAATCATATCCCATCCTCGCGGCAGTTGAAATGATCAGCCTTTTCTTTTCATCGCTGACCCTTCCCTTTCCTGAAAGCGCATTTGAAATGGTGGCTGTAGACAGATTCAAGGCTTTCGCCAATTCTGCAATGGTAACCATAGAAACCTCCCGCATGTTGCTTTGACAATGATTATATTCCTTAATCAATCTTCTGTCAACCGGGAGGTCGTTCGTGTTCCGGCTTATGACGTGTAAATTTATTAATCACAGGCGTGCGGAAACTGGAAGCAGTCAGCGCGCCGTCAAAGGCAGAAACACAGCGCCGGGCTTGACATAGCGGCGGGAAAACGCCTTGCAAATTGCGTTAAGGATGACGGATATTTTGGAATGGACTTTTTCTGTCCTCAACCGTCGACTTCAGCGTTTTCCCGTCGCGCATGCCGTGCTGCTCACGCTGCGTTCACGCAGCATCCAGCTGCGGGCGTCGGCGTTCATCTCCGAAAAGCGCTATATACACCATGAAAAACTGAACTATCCATTTTTCAACACGCAGCAACCGCATCAGATTCTCTCGAAGCGAAGGACGTTCCAGCTCAGGGCGGGAATTCTGATCTGGGCGTTTTCGCCGTCCACGACGCCGCCGGGGCCGGGAACGGGTGCGACGGTATTCGGCGAGTCCTCCGTGTTGACGGCCTTCACGTCGTCGTGATGCAGCAGAATGTGCTCCGCCAGCCGCAGCCTGCCGAAGGCGTGAAGATCCACGGCCAGCTCGAATTCCTCCGTCAGATCGCGGTTTACGCAGAAGACGGTTACGTTGCCATCGTCGCTCATCGTGGCGGCGGCGTCGATCAGCGGCACGCGCTCGTAATCTTTGCAATCGTACACAGGCGTATCCACCACGGCCTTAAGCGATGTGCCCCGGCCATATCTGGACGCCTGCATAAACGGCCAGTAGATCGTCTGCGCCCAGCATCCGCCGCCGCTGCGGGTCATGATGGGGGCAATGACATTTACCAGCTGCGCCATGCAGGCCACCTTGACTCGGTCCGCATTTCGAAGCAGCGTAATCAGCATGGATCCCACCAGCAGCGCGTCCTCGAAGTTATAGACGTCCTCCAGCAGCGGGAGCGCCTTTCCCCACTTGTCGCGCTTCCAGATTTCCTGATCCTGCTGATTGGAATGATACCATACGTTCCACTCGTCGAAGGACAGGTTGAGCGTCTTCTTCGAATGCTTCTTTCCCTTCACCGCGTCGTAGATGGACACGACGGTGCGGATAAAATCGTCCATATCCATCGTGCGCGCCAGAAAGCTGGGCGTATCATTGTCAGGGTTGCCGTAATAGCGATGCAGAGAGACGTAATCCACATTGTCGTAGCACTCGTTGAGCATGGTCAGCTCCCAGTCGCCGAAGGTGGCGATCTCGGAGCCTGAAGAACCGCAGGCCACCAGTTCGATGCCGGGATCCACCCATTTCATCATCTTTGCAGACTCGTTGGCAATCCGCCCGTATTCGTAGGCGGTCTTCGTGCCCATCTGCCACGGGCCGTCCATTTCATTTCCCAGACACCACAGCCGAATGTTCAGCGGATCTCTTCTGCCGTTGGCAATGCGCATATCGGAGAACTTTGATCCGGAGGGATGGTTGGCGTATTCCACCACATCCCGCGCCGCCTCGGGGCCGCGGGTGCCCAGGTTGATGGAATACATGGGCGAGGTATCCGCCTTGGCGCACCAGTCGCAGAACTCGTGCATGCCCACCTCGTTGGTCTCGGTGGTAAACCATGCGAGATCCAGACGCCGGGGGCGATGGGCGCCCACTGAATCCTCCCAGTTGAATCCCGAAACAAAGTTGCCGCCCGGATAACGCACGA
>CAKUDW010000257.1 GCA_934645275.1 uncultured Clostridia bacterium | reverse complement strand
GGAGTGGAACTGTTCCGTAAGGAGCAGTTCCACTGTTTTGAAATAAAACCATGGTCGAGGCCAGGCTGAATTACAGAGAAATCGGGTGGCGTATCCGCAAATACCGGCGGCTGGAAGGCTTCTCACAGGGTGAGCATGCCGAGGCGGCCGTTTTTTCGCAGGCGCATATCGGGCACACTGGAATGGGCACGGTAAAAGAGAGCCTTTTCGTGCAGGTATGCATTGCGAATGCATTGGACGTATCGCCGGATGTATTGCTCGGCGGCGAAGTCTGCGTATCCGCGCAATAAACTGGAACCTATCTTACTCTGGCCATATAGTATTCATCCAAATACGCACCGTCGACACAAACCGACTTTCGTTTGATGCCCTCTATTTCAAAGCCGCTCTTTAAATACAAGTGTTTTGCAGCTTCATTCTCGCAAATAACAGTTAATTCCAAACGGGTAATCTTCTCTTCCTCAGCCCAGACATTCAATCTTTTAAAGAACTCTGTTCCAATCCCTTTACCACGATAATCTCTTAAGATGCCTATAACAATATATGCAGAATGGGCAATGCGATTTAATCTGCCTCTTTGTGCTGATATGTACCCAATAAGCTTATTATCTGTTTCGGCTACTAGGAGAAAGTCTTCTCCTTCCACAGAATCACGGATGAGAGACTCGATTTTGAAGAGATTTTTTGTCCTTTCACCGGGTTCGTATAGCATGTACTTTGTTTCATAATCCAATTGATTCATCAGATTCCAAAACTGCTCCGCCTCATTTACGGATACTTTTCTGTACTTCATCTTCTTTATGTCCTCCGCAAATTCTGATTTACAAACTAATATTATATTATCACGTAGAGGCAGGCAATACAAGCGTTGCCAACCTCTCCCCCGAACTTCCAATCGTGCCCAGCGGCGTGCATGGTGGGCGCGGGACGATTTTTGCGCCCGGAAATCTGAAAGATTTCAGCAAAACTGGATAGGGTGGAAGTGGCGGCGGAGCTTGTTTCCCCGTTCACATGCTTGTTAAAACCTTTTTTGACAAGCAGAAGGGGCGGCAGAGCCCATGCTCTACCGCCCTTCAGTGATGGCTTTCCTGAATTACAGGATGTCCACCCAGTCGTTTACGGTTTCGGTGTTGAAGCAGTTCAGCTTGTTCAGGTAGAGGATGGTCGCGCCATCTTCGCCCTTATCTTCAACGGTCAGGTTGTAGTCGCCCGCAACCACATTGTCGCCCGCAGCGCCGGTGATGTCGCCGTTAACCAGCGCAACCGCCGCATAGGAGGCCACATAGCCCAGGTCGATCGGGTTCCACAGGAAGGTTTCGTCGCAGATGCCCGCGTCAATGAAGGTCTTCATATCGGAGGCCAGCGTCAGACCGGTCACCTTCACGTCGCGTCCAGCATCCTGGATGCACTTTGCAACTGCGGGGCCGCCGACGGTGGTGGGCACGATCAGGCCCTTCAGATCCGGGTACTGGTTCAACAGCGCCTGGGTCTCATCGAAGGACTTCTGATACTCGTCGTCGCCGTACACGGTGCCGATGTACTCGATGTTGGCGTAGGCGTCGTTAGCGGCCAGTTCTTCTTCAATGTACTGAATCCAGAGGTTCTGATTCGGCGCGGTCGCCATGGCGGACACGATGCCGATCTGGCCCTCATAGTTCACAGACTTGGCGATGGATTCCAGCAGCGTCAGGCCGATGTTCTTCGCGGAGGAGGGCTGCACGTCCAGATCGCGGCCGGGATAGGCAACTTCTGCGTCGTAAGAAACGACCTTGATGCCTTCTTCCATGGCCTGGGTGCAAACGTCAACCAGCGCGTCAGGGTCGTTCGCGGAGATGATCAGCGCGTCTACGCCCTTGGTGATGTAGTTCTCGATGATGCGGATGGCGCCGTCGTTGGAGCCGTCGTCGGGGCCGTCGTGCTCGAAGGTGAAGCCGAGCTCGTCGGCGGCCTTCTGAATGCCGTCTACGGACGCCTGGAAGTAGGCGTTGCCGGACTGCTTGTAGACTACGCCGATGTACAGGCCGTCGCCCGCCTTGGCTTCCGCCAGCGCAGCGCCCGCCAGAACCAGCAGCGCAACCAGAACGAGTGCAAGGATCTTCTTCATGGATTTGTACCTCCCTATATTTTTTTGCCTTTCCGGCAAAATTGAAGCGATTCTCATGCGGCCTTACCCGCCGCTTCCGCGCGCTGACGGCGCACGCGCCGCGCGTTGCGAATGTCCTCTGAAATGTTGGGCAGCAGCACCGACAGGATCAGAATTACGCCCACGGACAGGTTGACCGAGCTGTCCGCAAAGCCGAACAGCGTGCCCAGGCCAATTTTCACAATGCCGAATATGAACAGTGAAATTACCGCGCCGACCACGCTGCCCTTGCCGCCGTCGGTGGAAAAACCGCCCAGAATGGCCGCCGCAATGGCGTACATGTGGTAGCCGTCCATGATGTCCGCCTTTACGGACGACGAAGTCGCGCCCACAAAGAACAGGCCCGTGATCGCGCTCGTGAGCCCGGCGATTACATAGCATCCCACCTTGATGCGATCCACGCGAATGCCGGAAAAGCGCGCCGCCGTGGGGCTTGCGCCGATGGCGAAGATGCGCCGCCCGATGGGCAGCATGTGCAGCGCCACGTAGAATACCAGCGCGAATACCAGGAAGATGGGTATCATGACCGGCAGCTTCACTGCGCCCAGATCGATCAGGCCATTGAGCTCCTTGAGAAGCTTGAAGGTGTCGTCCTTAAAGGTGATGGTTTCGCCGCCGATCAGCAGATAGCTGAAGCCGCGGAAGAACAGCTGCGTTGCCAGCGTGATGATCATGGGAAACAATTCGCGGAAGCGCGTGACCAGCAGACCGTTGATCAGTCCGCAGAGCACGCCGCACAGCAGGCACGCCGCGATGGACAGCGCAAACGCCAGCGGCAGCGCCATGCCCGCCGCGCCCAGCGCGCGGTAGAGCAC
>CAKUDW010000256.1 GCA_934645275.1 uncultured Clostridia bacterium | reverse complement strand
CTCTGCACGTCCGTGCGCGCCACCACTGCGCCCGCATCCCACAGCAATACGTCGATCGCCTCGCCGCCCGCACCCGGCACAAGCGCCTCCGCGCGGCTGAGCACCTGCAAATAGCGATATCCGATCTCGCGCTCCGCTTCAATTTCCTTCTTCAAAATCTTCATGGGCACAACGTCTCCCCTCCAAAGCTTCGCTATGCTCCAAAGATATGAGCCTGAAAGCCGTTTTATGGCTAACGCTGTGCACGCTTTTAAGAATTAAAAAGCGCATTTTTAAAGGACAAGAATTAGCAAACCAGAGTTTTGTAATTCACGCTCTCTTATAAAAAAACAGACCAAATTCTATATTAGGAATTCGGTCCGTTTTTTTGTTGATATGCCCTTAATTTTCCATTTTTTTGCGCCGTGGCAGACGAATTGCACTTCCTGCCAACGCCAGCAGCAACAGGATACAACCCCAATTCAGGAATTTGCCGTTCAGGCGCAGCCGCGCAATTTCCGCCGTCTGTACCGATACCGCGCCTGATGCTCCGCGCACAAGATTCCAGAATACCGCTCTGTACTTTGAAATCTCAACCAGCGATTCCGGCACCCATTCCGTAAACGTATAGACCGGTTGAATCATAAATGTCAATACGCCATAAAGCACGCCCAACAGCGCCGCGGCGCCAAGCGTCATCATTATTATGCGCAGTATCACCGTTCCAAGCACCTGAACCAAATAGCGTTTTTCACACAATTCGCGAATTACAGCAATCTGGCTCGATACGCGGCGGCGATACACGCGAAAGCCTTCTGCGAGCACCGCCATGCCCGCAAAGAAAACTATCCAGCGCAACAGCATCGTATGCCTCATTACCTCTTTGCGGGTACAATAAAAACTGCCGTCGCCCCACGCTTCCTGCGCCGCGCTTTCAAAGTTCATACCCAGATTGTCTCCGTTAGCAGGCAAAGCGCTCAATTCCAGGCTTTCCAGCTGAAGTCCCTGCTCTGCCGCGGCCAGAAGTGGAATGTAAACACAATTCTCCGCAGGTTCGCCCAGTCCCGCACGGCGCTTTGTCACGCCAATCACGCGGTATTCCGCTTCCGCAATCGTAAAGCGGCCGCCGATACAATCCTCAGTTCCAAAAAGTGGAAATGCCGTGTTGCGATCCAGAACCGCCACGCGTTCACCCGCGCGCAGTTCGTGATTGTCCATCCAACGCCCCTGAAGCATGCGCCGTGGATGTACCTCCATCCAACACACATCCACCGCATACAGACTGATCTGACCTTCTACCGTCCGTCCGGAATTGATTTCTGCGTTCAACGTTCGCCCACTGCACGCCACGGCGCGCGCCTCGTCGCCCAGTTTTTCGGCCACGCTGTCGCGCTGACGTATCAACTCTTCCAATCCGGTGTCGGCGCTCGCTGTCGCGCTGCCGTTTCCGTCCTCCGCGCTCGTCGCAGCATTCTTCTGTACGTCCGGCGCGCAGATCGCATATACCCACATATCCTCTGCACAGAGCAGCGAGACCAACGCGTACGCGCTCAGCAACGCGCCTAAAACGAGCAGCAGATGGCGCACCTTGAATTTCTTCTTCATAAGGCCGCCTCAATTCAGATATTCCATCACTGTGGAATTATCGCTTAGACTGCGGTCCTCCATATAGGCTACGTCCACATAGCTGACGTCTTCCTGAATGGACGCCGTGCCGTCGGATTCGCCCAACACATGCACATCCATCTTGCTCAGCGTCAGCTTTTCCCTGCCGAGAGCCGTACTGCTGCGGTTCACAGTATACACATAGCGGCTATCGCCGCTGCCGCGCACCGCAGTGGCAGGCAACAAGCAGGTACTGTCTGCTGCTTTGAAGGTGATGCTCAGCGTCGTATCGCTCTGCGTCATGGCATAGAGCCCCCCCTGTGCCTTGACAATTTCATCGGTCACGGCAATGTCCGCATAGCGCTTGCCCGCCTCATTCACACCCACGTCCGTGATTTGCGTCTGCAAATCCCCCATATCCAACGTAGACATTGAAAGTTTCATGCCGGCGCTAACTTCTTGATTCTTAATCTGAGAAATATCGGCGCGCAGTACAGGCATGGCATCCTGCGGCGTAATGGAGTAGAGCGCGGCTGTGCCGTCGTAGGCCGCGCCGTTTTGCACGCCGACAGTGGCGATATAGCCGTCGTGGGGCGCGCAAATTGCCGCAGCAGCCTGATTCTGTTCTTCAAGTTCCACCAACTTTTCCGAACAATCGTCCAGCTTTTCCTGCGCCGCCTGCTTTTCGGAAATATAGCTCCATACGGTGTCGTCTATGCCGCGGCGCGCCTGCCGGTCAAAATCAGCCTGAGCTTCCTGATTGGCCGTCGCAGCCGTCCGATAGGCATCGATCAGCGCGCGCAGCGTATCGTCCGCGCCCTCTGGATAACCTTCCTGCGTGTAGGTAAGGCCCGCTTCCTTCAGCGCCACATTCATTTCGATTTCTGCTTTGGACGCCGCACGCACGGCGGTGCGCAGCGCCGCGTAGCTGTCGGCATAGGCCTGTTCGGAGCGATGCAGCTTGATCTGGCTGTTCTTGCGCTCCACCTCCATCAGCGCGTCGAGCGCAGCGTCGCAATCGCTCTGCACCTGATCTCGCGCGGCCTGATAACCGGTAACACAGGCTTCGATCAGCACGTCGCCCGCCTTTACGGCATAGCCTGGGCGCACATTTACGCGGGTAATGCTGAGCGTCTGCCCAGCAGGCACGCTTGCCCGATATTCCTCGGCTTCCGGGAAAGCTACCTGCGCCGTAAGCTCCACCTTCTGCGTAAGCTTACCGCGAGACGCGCGCACGAGCTTCACCTTGGGCGTGGTAATATTCTCAATGGTGCCCGAAAAGAACATGCACAGAGCCACGAATATGGCCAGACCAATCAGCCCGCGCAGCGCAATTTTTTTCATCTTCATGCAGCTTCAACCCCTACTTCAGCTCTGCCAGCTGTATGCCGG
>CAKUDW010000255.1 GCA_934645275.1 uncultured Clostridia bacterium | reverse complement strand
TAAACTCAAAGGCGTCGACCAGGCGCACAGTGCCGTCGCGCCGCAGCGTCATCAGCGTGCGCTGATAGGCGGCGGGCATGGCCGCTTCCGGATAGATGCCGCTCAGATCGGCGGTGAGTATATCGCGCTCTTCGTTGAAGTCCGCATCCGTGGCGGGCGGGGTCTGAAGCGCAGCGGCTGGAGCCGTGCCGTCCACGAGCGGCAGGCTGTGGACGTCGCCGCCCACGTCCACCAATATGGGAAGGCCGTCGGCAAACAGGCAGATATCGCCCGCATTCGCACGGCCGCCGCCGCCGGTGATCGCGGCGAATAGGCTGTCTACCCGTGAAATCATCACCATGCCGCTGTCAGATGCGGCGCGCTTCAGCCGCGGCGGCATGGCGCGCTCATCCTCGGCGGCGCGCATGTATTCCATGCTCAGAATACGGCCGGTCAGGCTGGCGCAGGGCCGGTTACCGCGGCGGCACAGTTGCGCGCCCAACGCGCTGAGCGCACGGTCGTAGGTGAAATAGCCCAGACGGAACAGATCCATGCCTGCCAGTGCGGGCCGCATGCCGTCGCCAGACGGATCAAAGAAGTATTCGCCGGTAATCCACGGTATCAGTACGTCGTCCATCCAGTTCTCAGGCGGATAATCACGCGTGAAATCCAATTCACCGCGCGTGAGTCGCTTGATCAGCCGCGCCAGGTCGGCCACGGCGCAGGCGTCGGCCAGACGTTCGCTTAGCGGCGCGAGCTCGCGGTTGCGGCGACCGCAGATGTGATCCAACGCCTTGAGCAGCAACTTCACCGGGCCCTGTCGCCGGGCGGGGGCCTTTTCCATCAGCAGCTGGCAGAGCAACAGATCGCAGGCGATCAGCGCCGGGCATATGCCGCGCGCAGCCATGAAGGGGTAATCCTCGTGCGCCAGGATCGGCGCGGTTAGCCGCCTGCGCACTTCGCTGAGCATCAGCGCGGGCAGCGCCGGGTTTGCCTCGGCGAGTTTCGCGGCGTGCTTGCGCAGCGTCCAGGCCATCAACGCACCCGTTTCGGCGGCTTGCAGGTCGATTTTCGGCCGAAAGGGATCGTCCAGCGCCGTTTCTGCGCTCCATGCGCCCTCGGCGCAGATTTCGTCGATCAGATCAATCATCCGCGCGAGAACCTGCGGGTTTGGCTCAACCCAGAGAAAGCTTTCCAATTGTCGCCGCCGCTCCCGCTGCCGCCGCCGTCGGGCCGCCGGATTTGCGATGCGCTCCGACAGCGGCATGCGCTGACTCTGCGCCTGCAACGCTTCTGCAGCGGCACTTCGGCAGTTTTCCGCCAGCGCATCGTAGGGCCGCGGCACCTGAATGTTTCCAGAATCCACGGATGGACTCATCAGTATGGAAATGCCTTTTGAGAACATCGGGAGCGCTCCTTTCGCTTTGGTATTGAAGAGATGAGAGGCGAGGGTCAGTCCTCCTCGGTGTAGCGCGCGCGTTCGCCGCCGATTAGCCGCGGGCGCGTGCGCGCGGCGATGACGGACGCCGCGCCGATTTTTTGCGTTTCCAGCCGCACCGGAACAGCCACGGCGCGCAGGTGCATGCCGATTAACGTGCCGCCGACATCCAGCCCTGCGTCCGCCTGGATTTGAGAAACCAGTACGGGTGCGCGCATCAGCTTCCATGCCGCGGTGGCCAGCGAACCGCCCGCCTTTTTTCGCGGTACGGCGCATACGATTTCATAGCCGCGCGCTTCAGCTGCGGCGCGCTCCATCACCAGCGCACGGTTCAAGTGCTCGCAGCACTGAAACGCCACTGTGAAGTCTGCTTCTCTTGCGCAGTCCAGCGCTGCGCGGGCTACGGCTTCGCCGTATTCATAAGTAGAATCGTGGCCGATTACGCCGCCTGCAATTTCGCTGGACGAGCAGCCAATTACCATCAATTTGACTGAATTGAAGTGCGGACGGTTTTCACCGATCAGCTGTTTTACAGCTGCAACCGCCTGAGTGTAGATTTCCATTGTGTCCATTTATTCGTCGCCTCCGTGCATAAATACATAGCTGCCCACTGAAACCGCCACCGCCAGATTCAGCGAATCGATTTCGCTGCTCTGCGGAATCAGCACGCTCTGCCCGAGTGATGCAAAGCGGGCGGGCAGACCGGACTGCTCGTTGCCAAATACCAGCGTGAATGGCGGCTTCGCTGCGCGCGCGGCCCGGTTCAACGGAATTGCGCCGTCCAGCATGAAGGGGTACAGCGGCCTTTCAGGGTGCGCGGCACGGTAGTCCTCAAAACGGTCGTAGGTGTGTACGCGCAGCTTGTAGAACGCGCCCATCGAGGAGCGCAGCGCGTGCGGCTCGAAAACGTCCACACAGGGACGAATCAGAGCTACATCGCGTATGCCAAATCCCAACAAGGAGCGCAGAGCCGTACCCAGATTGCCGCTGTCGGAAATCTGGCAGAGTACCGCGTGGCAGGCGGCGGGGTCGAGTTCAGATTCAAACTTTTCAAATACCAGCCCGGCAAAGCAGTTGTTCTTTTTGCTCTCGCGCCGAAGTACGCGCTCGGCCATTTCTTCGCGCACACCGCGCCTTGCGCAGATTTCGCGCAGTTTTTCCACGCCCTCGTTCTTTAGCCCGTCCGGGTGCAGCAACAGACGCAGCGCCTTTTCCGGGCGCGCTTCCATCAGCATCAGCGCGGGAAAAACGCCCAGCGCGTAACTGTAATCGAGCTTTCGGGAATAGGGTTCCAGCTTTGGCATAATATCAAACACCTCTGAAATGGTTCATGCGTTGAAGCGAATCCAGCCGCGCAGATAGTCGCGCAGCGCTTTGGAATGCGTTTCCATTGGGAAGTGGCCCGCGGATTTTAGCGTGTGCCGTTCGGCGCCGTTCAAAAGACGGTCGATTTCGGTCAGTGCCTGCGGACCCAGCATGCGATCACGCCCGCCGGTAATCACCATGGCAGGACAGAACCCAAGCGCGTTTTCCGGAGGTTTCTGCCCGGCGCGCAGCATGCGCACGAAGCATTCCCCGGCCCCCGGGCGCAGCAGCGGCGCGCGCATGCGGTCTACGATATAATCGTCCATTGGAAAGCCGGAATAGTGTTCAAC
>CAKUDW010000254.1 GCA_934645275.1 uncultured Clostridia bacterium | reverse complement strand
TGCTCACCCGATGCGATTATCTATTCGGATAATACCACGATCCGCGCGCTTTTTCAAGGGACGGCGCATGAATTTTACGCGCCGCCCGAATAATTATGTATGCTTACTGTTCTTCCACCACGCTGCATGTGATGCTGCCCAGCGTCCTGTCCTCGCCGATCACTTTTATCTCCAGCAGCAGCGTTTCGGGCAATTCTTCAAACGACTGCATCGTTTCATATTCGCGGAAATAGTCCTGTCCGTCATCGCAGCTCATCTGTCCGCAGTTGCCGCTGCCCGTGGCGATGCGCTTGCCCGAGGCGTCGCAGGGATTGAGCCAGATATCCGTTTCATCGGCCGAATCAAAACGGTAATCCACGGTGAGATAGGCCTGTACCGGCGTGAGGGTAATGGATGCATTCAACACCTGCACGCCGCCCGCGCTGTTCTGCGGCACGAGCTGCACCCGGCGGCGCTGCGCGTTCTGGTTCAATTCAAACGTCACATCCGGCAATTCGCTGTCCTGTCCATCCACGCTGACGCGCGCGCTCACGCTGGCCTGTAGCCGATCCTTCCCTTCCAATTCTTCGCCGCTGGCCGTAATCCAGACCAGCACGCTGCCGTCGTTCTGTTCTTCGGCAAACATCGAACTTTCCGCCATTTCTGCGCCGTCCAAAGTAAGGTTCGGCCAATAATCGATAATCCGCCTGCCGTCGTGGCGGCCAACTACGCGGCGTTCGCGCTCATCGGTCATGTAAACCCGGCCGTTTTCTGCATATATGGGAAGCTGCCGCTCGATAGCGCTTGCTTCGTCCGACGGGATCTGCGTCTCCGTACCGTCCATATACAGCCATGCCCGCGCGCCGTCGCTGCCCGCGCGAATCTCATGCCCGTTCGCCTCAAATTCAACCTCGCCCTCTGCCAGCTCCACAGGCATACTTTCGATATCGTACACATCCTGCGGCATATCCTGTAAAAAGTCATTGAACATCGCGTCGTTTTCAACGTCCTGCGGAGCGATGCGCAGCAACGCCATCACGGCGTTACCATCGTAGAGCGCTTCCTCCACCGTGAGCTTTGCCAACTCGTTCTCCGTCTCGCCCAGCTTTAGAGCCACCATCTCCTCCGCGCCCGACATCGGCACGATGGGCTCGGCCGTATCCAGCATGTGAAACAACCCCAGCCGTCCGACGGCCAACCCCGCGCCTGCCAACAGCAACGCGACAATAGCGGCGACGAGCAACGCGCTCGATAGCTTGTATTTCCGCTTTACGTTTTTCTCCTCCAACGCGTTGAGCACGCCTTGCAAACGGCTGTGAAATGCGCCGGTGGGTTCGCCGTAGGCACGCTTGAAATCATATTTTTTCATGTTATCTCCTCCCCTAGCATTCGCTTCAATTCGGCACGCGCCCGCCTGAGGCGGGATTTCACCGTGCCCTCCGGGATTTTCAGTATGCGCGCAATTTCGCGCGTCCTGTAGCCCTCCATGTATTTCAGCAATACCGGCAGTCGAAGCTGCACATTCAGCGCGGCCACCGCACGGCGCAGTTCGCCGTCCGCATCTGGCAAAGCCGTTTGCTCCGGCACAACGTCCAGCGGCAATGCCCGGCTGAGGCTGCGCTGAATATTCCGGCATTCGTTAATCAGAATCCGCGTGAGCCAGGTCTCGAAGAACGCCTCATGCCTGAGCCGGTCCAGATTCTGCCATGCCCGGATTACGGCCTCCTGCGCCGCGTCGAGCCGATCCTGCTCCTCTTTCAGCAGGCCGCAGCTGATTCGATACAGCCGCCCCTCTATGGCGAGTACGCGGGCGGTAAACTCCTGTTTGTCCATGCAAAGCAACTGTCCTTTCGGAATTTTCAAAAAAGTGTAAGCCTGATCGATCCTGTTTACGCTCTTTAGACGCGACCAGGGCGCTCCCGGATTTTGGATGTGAATATTTTACTTGCAAATTGCCGCGGCGCGCGCTATAATGAAGCCAGTTCCATGAACGCGAATGGGAAAAACAGGGCTGCTTTAAGCGCGCAGAGAGCCGGTGGATGGTGTAAACCGGCGGCAGCGGCAGCCGGTCCGCTTTCCCTGCGCATCCGATGACGAATCGGAGGGTTCGCGCCCCTTACCGCGCTTTGAGCGGCCGTGCAATGCGGCAATTTGGGTGGCAACGCGGAAGAAGAGAAGGTCTTTCGTCCCATATGTGGGGCGGAGGGCTGTTTTTTATCCACAGACGCCGTGAAAAAGCAATCAAGTGAAAAGGAGAGTTCCATTCATGATCGACATTAATCTGATTCGCACCAATCCCGATCTGGTCAGGGAAAACATCAAAAAGAAATTCCAGGACGCGAAACTGCCGCTGGTGGATGAGGTCATTTCTCTGGATAAGCAAAACCGCGAGGCCATTCAGCGCGGCGACGCGCTGCGCAGCCAGCGCAACAAGATTTCCAAGCAAATCGGCATGCTGATGGGCAAGGGTCAGAAGGAAGAGGCTGAAGAAGCAAAGAAACAGGTGCAGGCCATCAACGACGAGCTGCTCGAGCTCGAAAAGAAGGAAGAAGAATTCGCCGCAGAAGTTAAAAAGCGCATGATGGTGATTCCGAACATCATCGACCCCTCCGTGCCGATTGGCAAGGACGATAGCGAAAACGTGGAAAACGAGCGCTTTGGCGAGCCCGTGGTACCGGATTATGAAATTCCGTACCATGTAGACATCATGGAAAAACTCAACGGCATCGATTTGGATTCCGCGCGCCGTACCAGCGGCAACGGCTTCTATTATCTAAAGGGCGACATTGCGCGCCTGCATAGCGCCATTTTGTCCTACGCCCGTGATTTCATGATTGACCGCGGCTTCACCTATTATATTCCGCCGTTCATGATTCGCAGCAACGTCGTCAACGGCGTGATGAGCTTTTCCGAAATGGAAAACATGATGTACAAGATCGAGGGCGAGGATCTCTACCTGATCGGCACCAGCGAGCACAGCATGATCGGCAAGTTCATTGATACGATTCTGGATGAAAAGGATCTGCCGCAGACTCTGACCAGCTATTCTCCCTGCTTCCGCAAGGAAGTGGGCGCGCACGGCATCGAGGAACGCGGCGTATACC
>CAKUDW010000253.1 GCA_934645275.1 uncultured Clostridia bacterium | reverse complement strand
GCGCCCGTAGCTCAGCCGGATAGAGCGTCCGCCTCCTAAGCGGAAGGCCGCGCGTTCGAATCGCGCCGGGCGCGCCATAAAGTCATAACCACCCGTTGAACGGGTGGTTATGACTTTAATAGGCACAGAACGGGCTCGAAGAAAGCGAACGATTTCATGAGCAGAACCAAGTACGCCTTTGATGCGGAGCTGAAGCCCTACGCGAAACTGTACGCCCCTGTAAATCCGCTGGTAAGCCGCCTTCTGCAAAAGCCGATGGGCGCGCTGTACGCGCTGGAAAGGAGCGACGCTGCGGTATGCGTGGCGCGATATCGAATTCCAACCGGCGAAGGCACGCACCTTCGCGCGCTGATCTATGCGCCGACGCAGGTTGGCGGGCCCGTCCCCTGCATGCTCTTCTTGCACGGCGGCGGTTTTGTATTCAACGCTGCACCGCATCATTTCGCTCTGGCTCGCAGATTTGCAGCGGAGCTTCACATAAAGGTTCTCCTTGTGGACTACCGTTTGGCACCCAAATACGTTTTCCCCACTGCGCATGCGGACTGCTTGCTGGCCTATCGCTGGCTGCTCACCCACGCCGAAGCGCTCGGCGCAGACGCGAACAGTCTGCTCGTGTGCGGCGACAGCGCGGGCGGCAATCTGGCGGCGGCGCTTTGCCTGATGGCGATGGATGCCGGGTTGCCGCTGCCCAGGGCTCAGCTGCTTTTCTATCCGTTTCTGGATCGGCGATTGAACACTGAAAGCTGTATGCGCTACACAGATACGCCCATGTGCAATAGTCAAGACATGCATAAATATTTAAAAATGTATGCAAAAAATACCAATGCGGCGCGGCTCGCATACCTTTCTCCGGCGGAAGCGCCATCGTTCGCCAAAATGCCGCCCGCCTACATTGAAATTGCGCAGTACGACTGTCTACATGACGAGGGCGCGGCCTATGCACAAGCGCTGCGGCGTGCGGGCACACCGGCCGAGCTGCACGAAATCCGCGCCGCGATGCACGGCTACGATATCGCCCAGCGCAGCAAACTGATGCAAAAAATCATGGCGACTCGGGCAGATTTTATAAACCGTGTCATCGCAAAATAGTATTCTCGCCGCCCCCTGTGCAGGGCTGGCATTTCCTCCCGTCACGCCTGTACAAACGTGTATTCAGTAACTTCTCCAACCTTTTCAAAGCCGATTTTGCGATACGCACGATTCGAGGACGGATTCGCGGCGTCGGCATACAGCATTGGAACTACGCCCTTTGCGAGCAGCTCCGCGCAGATATGCGCCGTCAGCATACCCGCGTAGCCGCAACCACGCCTGGCACGATCAGTCACGACGGTATTGATTCGAGCTGTGGTCGCCGTGCAGTGCGCGAGCATCGCCATTGCACACACGCCGTTGTCCTGCCAGAGCGATAATTGGTTTGAACCGACTGCCGCTGCAGCAAATGCATCCGCCGCTTCCGGTGAAATGGTCTGACCCTCGCCGTCCTCAACGAGCTGCCGCAGGAGCGCCGCAACGGCCGCTTTGTCCGTTTCGCTTGGTTGCGCCGCAAAACCGTGGTTCTTCGGAAGCACCAGTTTTCTGCATATGTATGCATTCATATCCATTATCTTGCGCGGCTCAAAGCCACAATCTTTGCAAATGTTGCGCAATACTGCCGCCCCTTGACGCGGCGAAACGTTCAAATGTACCGTCGCATTCTCTGCAATGCGCGCAGCGATAATCGCCGCGGCCTGCGTCGCAGTCTTTGAATCCATCGTCTCCGAAAGCCAGGCCCAAACCGGCGTCTGCGCATTTGTCTGGCAAATTAGGAACTGCGCCTGATCCGACCATGCCCGCGATTTCGGATTTTCGAGTATCAGTTCAAACAGGTTCATCGTCACGCGCGCGTTTTCATCCAAAAGCGCGCGTGATGCTCGCCGCGCGGTATCGATGTCAATTTCAAAGCCGTCATATCGCCCCGTATCCATGCGTCTATCCTCCAAGGTTCTCACGCCATTTTATATTAAATGCCATTATAATGCCGGGCGGCCAAACCTGTCAAGCCGCAGGGCAATGCGCTAAAACATGCCGTCAATTGCCGGCAAGCCAGCGCGACATCGATATATGGTAACAAAATACCCGCTATAGCCCGAAAGCGCATGTTGTTCTTCCGGCTTTGACGTAGAGCGGTACCTTGAGCACATAAAAAGCGCCGCCGGGAGCATGAGCGGCGCGGAGTATTTTTTGAACTCCGCATCCTTCTCTCAGCGGCGCACGTGCTTTATCTCAGAATATGCGCTTTAGTCAATGCATTCTGCGCAATTTTCAAAATCCTGCCGACCGACTGCCGGGTACGCCCTCGGCGATGACGCGGCCGTTTTTAATCGAGAGCAGCACACAGGCGTTGCGATTGAGAGCATCGTAGTAGTTCTTCGCATCCAGTACGATGAAACTGGCCGGATTGCCGGTGCAAATGCCATATTTTTCGCCCAGGTGTAATGTTCTGGCGGCGTTCGTCGATATAAATTTATAGGAATTCATAATTTCCTCATATCCCATCATCTGGCACACATGCAGGCCCATAAATACCACGTCGCGCAGCGAACCCGTGCCCATCGGATACCATGGGTCGAAGATATCGTCGTGGCCGAAGGACACGTTCAGCCCCGCCTCCGTCAACTCCTTCACGCGGGTAACGCCACGGCGCTTGGGGTAGGTATCAACACGGCCCTGAAGGTGCGTGTTCACCAGCGGATTGGATACAAAGTTGATCCGGCTCAGCTTCAGCAGCCGCATCAACCGCTGTACATAGGCATTGTTGTACGAGTGCATCGCCGTGGTATGGCTAGCGGTTACTCGGTCAGTAAGCCCCGTCTCATAGGCGCGCGCGGCCAGCGTTTCCAGCCCACGCGAGGCCTCGTCGTCGATTTCGTCGCAGTGAACGTCTACCAACCTATCATACTTTTCAGCCAGCTCGATGGCAAAGTTCAGGGAGGATACGCTGTATTCGCGGGTAAACTCGAAATGTGGAATTGCGCCCACGCAATCCGCGCCCATGCGCACCGCATCCTCCATCAACTTCCGCCCGTTGGGATAGCTCTCAATTCCCTC
>CAKUDW010000252.1 GCA_934645275.1 uncultured Clostridia bacterium | reverse complement strand
AGCAAGTCGAATTCCCCGATTCTGCAGTCCTGTCCGCAGAAGCGCGGCGTCTGCCTGTCCGTTAAGACGCAGACCCCGAAGAAGCCGAATTCCGCATTGCGTAAAATCGCCCGTGTTCGTCTGACGAACCAGATCGAAGGTACCTGCTACATTCCGGGTATCGGCCACAACCTGCAGGAGCACTCGGTTGTGCTGATCCGCGGCGGCAAGGTGCGCGACCTGCCTGGCGTGCGTTACCACATCATTCGCGGCGCGCTCGATGCAGCTGGCGTAGCCAAGCGCATGCAGGGCCGCTCCCTCTACGGCGCGAAGCGTCCGAAGAAGTAAGCGAAAGCCACAGGCTTTCCTCGGCGGAAACGCTTTTCATGCGCGAGTTTGCGGGCATGTGCCATTTGGAACGTGGGAATATGTCTGCCGGGCCGCACGAAAGCGGGCACAGCGGTTGCGCCAACGGCCGCGCGCGCCATCGCCTGTTTCTCGTTCACTTTTGACCGTTCAATTTTAAACAGGAGGGACTACAATGCCCAGACGTGGATTTATTCCGAAGCGCGAAGTGCTTCCGGATCCTGTATATGGTTCTGTCGTCGTCACCAAGCTCATTAACCAGGTGATGTATGACGGCAAGCGCGGCGTCGCGCAGGCCGTTTGCTACGACGCGTTCGAGATGGTTGCCAACAAGACCGGCAAGGAAGCTCTCGAAGTGTTCAATCAGGCAATGGCCAACATCATGCCTTCTCTGGAGTGCAAGGCCCGCCGCGTTGGCGGCGCGACCTACCAGGTGCCTCTGGAGGTTCGCCCCGAGCGTCGTCAGACGCTGGCTCTGCGCTGGCTGGTAATGTTTGCCCGCAAGCGCGGTGAGCGCAACATGGCCGAGCGTCTCGCCGGTGAAATTCTGGATGCCGCGAACAACGCTGGTAATGCCGTGAAGCGCCGCGAGGATATGCACAAGCAGGCCGAGGCCAACAAGGCGTTTGCGCATTATCGCTGGTAATTGCTTTAAAGTTCATAGCTTTCACTTCAGCACGCTTCAGGCGTGCTGAAGGTTGCTATGGGGGTCGTGTTAAGATTTTAATCGAAAAAGCGGCTCGAATTGGCGGTTAAGCCCGCCTCCCGATCAGAAAGAAAGAGGATATTAACTGTGCCGAGAACTCATACACTCGATCATGTGCGCAATATCGGTATCATGGCTCACATTGATGCCGGCAAAACCACCACATCCGAACGCATTCTCTACTATACCGGCCGCACCCACCGCATCGGTGAAGTGCATGAAGGTATGGCAACTATGGACTGGATGGAGCAGGAACAGGAGCGCGGTATCACCATTACCTCCGCCGCCACCACCTGCGAATGGCACGGCTATCAGATCAACCTGATCGACACGCCCGGCCATGTGGACTTCACCGTAGAGGTGGAGCGCTCGCTGCGCGTGCTGGATGGCGCCGTGTCCGTATTCTGTGCCAAGGGAGGCGTGGAGCCCCAGTCTGAAACCGTGTGGCGCCAGGCAACGAAGTATCATGTGCCTCGTATCGCCTATGTCAACAAAATGGACATTACCGGCGCGGATTTCTTCCGCGTGGTGAGCATGATGCGTGAGCGTTTGAACGCGAACGCCGTGCCGATTCAGATTCCTGTGGGCAGCGAAGGCAGCTTCAAGGGCCTGGTAGATCTGCTGAAAATGAAGGCCGAAATCTATGTCGACGAGCTGGGTACGACGATGGATGAAACGGATATTCCTGATGATCTGGTAGATCAGGCGAAGGAATATCGCGCCAAGATGGTAGAAGCCGCAGCAGAAGCCGACGACGAGCTGATGATGAAATTCCTGGACGGCGAAGAACTGTCGGACGAGGAAATCGTCGCGGGCCTGCGCAAGGCTACCATCGCCGGTACGGTTACGCCTGTGCTCTGCGGCAGTTCCTATCGCAATAAGGGCGTTCAGCCGCTGCTCGACGCCATCGTGGCCTACCTGCCCTCGCCGCTGGACATCCCGCCCGTCAAGGGCACGCGCGGCGGCAAGAAGAACGCCGATGAGGAAATCGAGCGTCGTGCCGACGACAACGAGCCCTTCTCCGCGCTGGTGTTCAAGATTATGGCCGATCCCTATGTTGGCAAGCTTGCGTTTTTCCGCGTCTATTCAGGCACGCTGAAGAACGGCAGCTACGTTTATAATTCCACCAAAGGCAAGCGCGAACGCATTGCGCGCATCCTGCGCATGCACGCGAATCATCGCGAGGAGATCGATGAGATTCGCGCGGGCGATATCGCTGCTGCCGTTGGTTTTAAGGATACCACTACGGGCGATACCATCTGTGCCGAAGGCGCGCCCATCGTGCTGGAGCGCATGGAATTCCCGGATCCCGTTATCCGCGTGGCCATCGAGCCCAAGACTAAGGCGGGTGCGGAAAAGATGGGGCTGGCGCTGGTACGCCTGGCGGAGGAAGACCCCACCTTTAAGACTTACACCGACGAAACCACGGGCCAGACGATCATCGCCGGCATGGGCGAACTGCATCTGGAGATCATCGTGGATCGCCTGCTGCGCGAGTTCCGCGTGGAGGCCACCGTCGGTAAGCCGCAGGTTGCCTACAAGGAGTGCATTCGCCGCCGCGCGAAGGCTGAGGCGCGCTATGTGCGCCAGACGGGCGGCCACGGCCAGTACGGTCACTGCGTGATTGAGATTTATCCGCGTGAGCCCGGTGCAGGCTACGAGTTCAACAACAAGATCGTGGGCGGCGTGATTCCCAAGGAATTCATCGCGCCCATCGACGAAGGCATCCGTGAGGCCGCAATGAGCGGCGTGATCGGCGGCCACGAAGTGGTTGACTTCGGTGTAGATTTGATCGACGGTTCCTATCACGATGTCGACTCCAGTGAAATGGCGTTCAAGATCGCCGGTTCCATGGCGCTGAAAGAAGCGCTTCAGAAGGCGGACTGCGCGCTGCTCGAGCCGATGATGAAGGTCGAAATCGTGGTGCCCGAGGAATATTTGGGCGACGTGATGGGCGATGTGTCTTCGCGCCGCGGCCGCGTGACCGGTATGGACATGCACGCTGGCCTGCACACCATAGACGGCATTGTGCCGCTG
>CAKUDW010000251.1 GCA_934645275.1 uncultured Clostridia bacterium | reverse complement strand
TTGGAAGCCGGAAAGAGAAAAAAGATGGGTGGCACAGCGAGTATCGGCACTTGCCCCATCGAATGCTGAAGTATCATCATTTGGAGGATATGATATCATGTGTTCGATTATGGGCTATTGCGACTGTTGTGCCGCCCCTTTTGCGTTTAAACAGAGCTTTGATCAGACCATTTCCCGCGGCCCGGACGACAGCCGCATCGTCGATACCGGAAAGGGGCTGCTGGGTTTTCATAGACTGGCCATCATGGGGCTTACGCCTGAGGGCATGCAGCCCTTTGAACTCGATGGCAGCTATGTTGTCTGCAACGGTGAAATCTATGGCTTTGAAGCGCAGAAGCGCGCGCTTCAGGCCAGGGGCTACGCCTTTAAGAGCGGCTCGGACTGCGAAATCTTGCTGCCTATGTACCGCGAATATGGCGTAGATATGTTTGCCATGCTGGACGCAGAATTTGCGTTGATTCTGTTTGATGCGCATACGCAGGAATACATCGCCGCCCGTGATCCGATTGGCATTCGGCCGCTGTACTACGGGCGCGACGCGCGCGGTGTGATGGTGTTTGCCAGCGAGCCGAAGAACCTGATGGGCCTGTGCGACAGGATATTGCCGTTCCCGCCAGGCTGCTACTGGAAGGATGGGCGCTTTGTGCGCTATGCCGATCCGGCGCAGGTGGAGACTGTGTGCCGCGATGATCTGGACACGGTTTGTAGAAACATTCGCGATAAGTTGATAGCGGGCGTTGAAAAGCGGCTCGTAGCTGATGCGAAGGTCGGCTTCCTGCTTTCAGGCGGACTGGATTCGTCGCTCGTGTGCGCCATCGCCGCGCGCAGGAGTAAAGCACCCATCCGTACATTTGCCATTGGCATGCGCGAGGATGCAATTGACCTGAAATATGCGCGCGAGGCGGCGCGGTACATCGGTAGCCGGCATACTGAGGTGCTCATGACGCGAGAGCAGGTGCTTTCCGAGCTGGAAAACGTGGTGCGCCTGCTGGGTACCTACGATATTACGACCATTCGCGCAAGTATGGGCATGTATCTGCTGTGCAAGTGGATTCATGAAAACACGGATATCCGCGTGCTGCTGACCGGCGAGATATCGGACGAACTCTTTGGCTACAAGTATACCGATTTTGCGCCCTCCGCTGCGGAATTCCAGCGCGAGGCCGAGAAGCGCGTTCGCGAACTGCACATGTACGACGTGCTGCGCGCCGATCGCTGCATTTCCGTGAACTCTCTGGAGGCGCGCGTACCATTCGGCGATCTGGATTTTGTGAAGTATGTGATGAGCGTCGATCCGGAAAAGAAGCTGAATCGCTATGGCAAGGGTAAGTATTTGCTGCGCCGCGCGTTTGAGGGCGATTATCTGCCGCGCGATCTGCTCTATCGCGAAAAGGCGGCCTTCTCCGATGCGGTGGGTCATTCAATGGTTGATTATCTGAAAGCCCATGCCGAGGCGCGCTATACCGACGCGGAGTTCGAACGGCGCAGGCAGAAATACACATTTGCAACGCCGTTTACAAAGGAATCGCTGCTCTATCGAGAGATGTTTGAAAAGTACTATCCGGGTCAGGCGGAGATGATAGTGGATTTCTGGATGCCGAACAGGGCGTGGCAGGGCTGCAATGTGAACGATCCGTCCGCACGCGTGCTTTCCAACTATGGGGCGAGCGGTATGTAATGCATGAACAGGGGGAACTGCCGGCACTCGGCGGTTGTCGCACTGCCGCAGTTAGCGGCAATTGGCTGACGCGGGGGCCTTGGCGACCAGACCGGCGCTGGCAGATGCCCTGAAAAAAAGCGCCGCGGCGTTTGAGACTGAGCTCTGAACGTCGCGGCGCATTGCATATTTTTAAAGAAAAACTGGCAAAACCGGAGTTTTGCGGGTCGGCGGGTTCCGGTGGAATGCGTTGACAATTATATACCCTGAATCCACGCCGTGCCCATGGCGACCGGCGCAACGCGGCCGCTTATGCGTACCGATTCGAATATGCCGTCGCGCAGTTCGGCGCGCACCGAGATGACGCCACCGGGTTGTACAACGTGTACTTCTGCATCTCCACCCGAAACATGAGCTTGCCATGCGCCGACGGCCGCTGTGCCGCTGCCGCAGCCGCGCTCCCACACGGCGCTGTTCGAGGCGCGCACGTACACCAGCGGGCGCATATGCGTGTGCGGATCGTCGGTGAGCAACAATCCCAACGCTTCAACGCCGAGCTGTTCGCACCACTTGGGTGCAAGCATTTCAGCGGTTTCGGGCTGCATTTCGCGTTCGTCAACGAGAACGTGCGCGATGCCGGGGAAGAACACCGTGGGGTAGTTGTACCCGTCGCTGAAATCGATGACGCGAGCACGCTCTGGAAGCGGCATGTCCACTTCGCCCAGCCAGACATCGCCTGAACGTGTTACGGTGCAATTTACGAGACTGTCTGCGCCGGAAACCTCCAGCTGGTATGTGCGCGTCTCGCCGTCTGCCAGACCGGCGCGCATGGCCAGCAGCGCCGCCAGGGACATGCTGGCGTTGCCGCAGAATTCGCCGCCCATCATCTGGAGCCGCGCGGCTGCGCCGGGCATGGATGCGGATTCGATATAGCCCACCTGCTCTGCGCCTACGCTGTCTCCAGCCATCAACCGCCGGGCAATCTCGGGCTGCAGCGCGCGCTCAACCGGCGTTTCCACCAGAATCGTCATGTTCTGGGTGGGGTTCATTTTTACAAATCGCAATTCCATGGTTGAATCTTAATTGAAGCGGGAGAGGAACTGAATGGTGCGCTCCTGCTTCGGGTTGTTGATGATGTCCTCGGGTGCGCCCTGTTCCACGATGACGCCGCCGTCCATGAAAACGACATGGTCGGATACGTCGCGTGCGAAGGCCATTTCATGGGTCACGATCACCATCGTCATATGTTCCGCAGCCAGATCGCGGATCACCTTCAGAATTTCGCCCGTCAGCTCGGGGTCGAGTGCAGAGGTCGGCTCATCGAAGAACAGCATTTTCGGCTTCATCGCCAGCGCGCGGGCAATGGAAACGCGCTGCTGCTGTCCGCCGGAGAGCTGGCAGGGGTAGGCGTCGGCACGATTGGCCAGCCCCATCTTATCGAGCAGTGCCATGGCCTCGGCG
>CAKUDW010000250.1 GCA_934645275.1 uncultured Clostridia bacterium | reverse complement strand
GTTCCACGTTGTGCGTGAAACCGACGCGGCCCTGAATTGATGAGTCGCGCGGTTTGCCTTACAGTTTTTCCAGAAAGCTGTGCATCTGTCCGTCCTGCTTATAGCCGGGCAGGGTGTCGAGATTAACTTTGTGCAAGCTGGCGAACAGGTTGATTTCTACATTGGGATTAACCGTGCGCATCTGCTTGATCAACGCCTTGGTTTCCTGGCGCTTGGAACTGCCGTCGCTCGCTTCGGCGCGCTTCGAAAAGCGGCAGGCACAGCGCAGAAAGTGCAGGTCGTTATAGTTTCGCCAGGCGATGATGTCGTCCTCGCGCATGCAGTACAACGGACGTATCAGCTCCATGCCGGGGAAATTCGTGCTTCTGAGCCGTGGTACCATCCCCTGAAGCTGCGCGCCGTAACTCATGGACATCAGCGCCGTTTCGATTACATCGTTCATGTGGTGTCCCAGCGCGATTTTGTTGCAACCGCGCCGCTGCGCTTCGGCGTAAAGATGGCCGCGGCGCATCCGCGCGCAGAGATAGCAGGGATGTTCGCCACCTGCATCCTCCGCTGATGAGAAAATATCTGTTTCAAAAAAAGAGACTGGCAGGCGCAGAATTTCAGCGTTTTGTTCGATCCTTGCGCGGTTTTCCGAGCTGTAGCCGGGGTCCATGCACAGGTATTCCAGTTCAAACGGTACCTCGCTGAAGGGCTGCAGGTGCTTCATCAGCAGCGCCAGCAGCATGGAATCCTTGCCGCCGGAAATGCATACGGCGATGCGGTCGCCGGCCTGGATCAGTTCGTAGCGCTTGATGGCGGCAATGAAGGGGTTCCAGATTTCCTTGCGGTATTTCTTGATCATGCTGCGCTCGGCAAGCTGCCAGCGCTCAAGCTCTCTCGCCATCGTCCAGACCTCCATTCACCAGATCGCGGATAATTTCGCCGGCCATAATTAAGCCCGCTACCGGCGGCACGAACGACAGCGAGCCGGGCACCTGCCGCTTGGAACTGGCTTCGGCGCTCTCAGCAGGTTTCAGCGGCGCTTCCTCGGAATAGACCACTTTCAGATGCTCTACACCGCGCTTTTTCAATATGCCGCGCATCGCCCGCGCCAGCGGGCATACCTTCGTTTGGCGAATGTCCGCGACGCGAAAGGCTGTGGGATCCTGCTTGTTTCCCGCGCCCATGGCGGAGATGACCGGCACGTTTGCCGCCTTCGCGCGCAGAATAATTTCGATTTTTCCAGCCACGGTGTCGATGGCGTCGGCCACGTAGTCGTATTCGCTGAAATTGAACTGATTTGCTGTTTCAGGCAGGTAAAACATCCGATGCGCGCGCACGATCGTTTCCGGACAGATATCGCGAACGCGCTCGGCCATCACATCTACCTTTGGTCTTCCGAGGGTGGAGTGCAGGGCAATGATTTGGCGATTGATGTTGGTGAGCGATACATCGTCGTTATCGATCAGGTCAATCTGCCCTACGCCGCCGCGCGCCAGCGCTTCGGCCACATAGCCGCCCACACCGCCCACGCCGAAGATCGCCACGCGGCAGGCGCGCAGGCGGCGCAGAGCGCTTTCGCCCAGCAGCAGCTCTTCCCGGGAAAATTCATGCAGCATTGCGGGGGAGCCTCCCTTGCATTTATACATTATCTATTATCATTATAGGAATTCCGGCGTTAATTTTCAAGCCCGAAGGACGCGAAATGCGGGGCGATTCATTTCAAAGCATAGTGCGTTAAACTTTCTGAAAGTTCAAATTCCGCGTTTACAAACGGCAGGGTATATGATAGAATATCATGTATGGCGGTCTGTGCCGCCACAGCTTACGCATACCCGGATCGCCGAAACACTCCGACGGTGTTCTGAGTTTGCGCGCAATAGAAACAGGAGGAAGAATTACAATGACGAAGCAGGAAATCATCAATACCTATGGCCGCCACGAAGGCGATACCGGTTCCCCCGAGGTGCAGGTCGCGCTGCTGACCGAACGCATCAACCACCTGAACGAGCATCTGAAGATGCACAAGAAGGATCACCACTCCCGTCGCGGTCTGCTGCTGATGGTTGGTCAGCGCCGCGGTCTGTTGGATTATCTGAAGAAGACCGATATCGAAAGTTATCGTGCGCTGATTGCGAAGCTCGGCCTGCGCAAGTAATGCGAGCCGACGCTTGTCTCAGCTGAGCCGATTGCGCCGCCGCCCGTGTTGATTCGAGCGGCGGCGTTTCGTGCAAAACCGAGGCGTTGCCGTTTGATTCCCCGGCAGCGCTTGCGATGAATTGTGTACCAGTGCATCTGCGTGGTACTGCCTTAAATGAGCATGCGGTTTGCGCGCCGTGTGTGGACGCTAGGATGCGGAAGCGGTTTCCGCAGGCGTGCGTCTGTACACTGTGCATCGCCGTTTGGAGTGGAACGGGAGCAAATCGCGGTTTCAAAGAGAATTCAAGATATGGAAAAACCCAAGGAGGGCAAGAAGCATGAATTTTAAGTCTTACACCATGGATCTGGGCGGCAGAGAACTGACGCTTGAGTTCGGCAAGTATGCCGAGCAGGCCAGCGGCGCGTGCTTTGTGCGCTATGGCGATACCTGCGTGCTGGTGACGGCGACTGTGGCCGAAACCCCGCGTCCGGGCATTGACTTCTTTCCGCTGAGCGTGGATTTTGAAGAGAAACTGTATTCCGTGGGCCACATTCCGGGTTCCTGGAACCGTCGCGAAGGTCGTCCGGCTGAAAAGGCCATCTTGACCAGCCGCCTGATCGACCGCCCGCTGCGCCCGCTGTTCCCGAAGGGAATGCGCCACGACGTGGCTGTGGTTGCCACCGTGATGTCCGTGGATCAGGACAATATTCCGGATATCCCGGCCATGATTGGTGCATCTGCCGCGCTGTCTGTTTCCTGCATTCCGTGGGCAGGCCCCATCGGCGCAGTGAATATTGGCTATGTAGACGGCGAATATGTGGTCAACCCCACTGTCGCGCAGCGCGAGGTTTCGCTGATGAACCTGACCGTGGCTGGTACTTCCGAGGCTGTGCTGATGGTTGAAGCAGGCGCGAAGGAAGTTTCCGAAGAAGTGATGCTGGGCGGCATCTTGTTCGCGCACGAGGAGATCAAGAAGATCGTGGCGCTGATTGAAACCATCAAGGCTGAAATTGGCGTGGAAAAGCGCGA
>CAKUDW010000249.1 GCA_934645275.1 uncultured Clostridia bacterium | reverse complement strand
GCGCCGCTCTTGAGCAGCTCGGCGTTGTCACCAGGCATGCCGGTACCAGCGGTGAACACCTTGCCCTGCAGGCCGAGTTCCTCGATTGCGCGGGCAACGCCGGGAGCGTCGAAGGAAGAGGTGCCCATGATGCCCTTCAGATCCGGATACTTCTTGAACAATTCCTTGGCCACGTTGTAGGCGGTATCGCCGTTGTCGTGGGATTCAACGCGCGGTTCTTCCTCCAGCAGCTTCATGTTCGGATAGGCTTCCTGAGCGCGCTTTACGCCGCCGTCCGCCCACTCGTTGTGAGAGCCGTTGGTCAGGTCGGCAACCATCGTGGTGTACAGGCCTTCTTCGCCCATCGCCTTGGCCAGGTTGTCCATGATGAACGCACCATACAGCTCGTTGTTGAAGGCTTCGATGTCGTAATCCACATTGGTGAGGGCAGCGCCTTCATGGGCGATCACGACGATGCCGGCGTCGCGGGCATCCTTCAGCGCGGGCTCGATGGACTCGAGGTCAACCGGAACCACGCAGATGGCGTCCACTTCCTGAGCGATCAGGTCTTCAACCAGCTGATACTGCAGGGTAGCGTCGATTTCCGGGGTACCCTTCTGATAGATGGTATCTTCCGGATGGGCCGCGGCGTATTCTTCAACGCCGGTGTTCATGCGAACGAACCAGGGATTGGAAGCATCCTTCGGCACGACCACGATTTCGTAGCCATCCGCAAGAGCAGCCGCGCAGGTGAGCACCATGATCGCAGCAATGAGCAGAGCAACCAGTTTCTTCATGTGAGTTTCCCTCCTTAAAATCTATTTCACGCACAAATGCGCAAAACACTATAAAAAACACGAACCGGAAAGTACTGCGGCCAAAAAGCTCGCACGGGGCGACTGCTGCGGGCCAAAACCGCAGCCTCGCAAAATTTCTTTGGAAAAATCCCCGCAGCGCTTACTTGTCGCCGCGCAGCTGAAAGCGCAGGTCGTCCTTCGTTTCCAGCGAAAGCGGATAATCACCCAAATGCTCCATCTTGAAGCCGTTCTTCACATACTCGTCGAAGTTGAAAGCCTCCAATTCGTCGATGGCCAGCTTGTGGAACTCATAGAAATTGTGCCACCATTCATAGCCCGTGCCCAGTTCAGCATTCAGATAAGCATCTGCAATATCGCAGCCCATCGCCGGGGCCACATAGAATGCGCCCATGGCCAGCACGTTCACGCCGTTACCGGTCACCGCACGCAGCGCCGCGGGGACCGACTCCACCACGCCCGCATGTACGTGCGGACACTTGCTTGCCGCAATGTGAATGCCCATACCCGTGCCGCAGAACACGAGCGCGCGCTCGAACTGCTTCGTAGCAATCATCGCACCCACGCGCAGGCCGATGCGGTGGAACATGTTCTCAGTATCATCCACGTTCGGATCGGTCACGCCGACGTCAGTAATCGTCCAGCCCTTTTCGCGCAGATGCGCGCAGACAGCTTCCTTCAGCGGATAACCGGCGAAGTCCGCACCCACCAGCAGCTGCTTATCCTTGATCGTCTTCATATTTTTTCTCCTTCCAATATATATCAGCCCGCATTTGGGCGGATAAAACTGAAATTTCAGATCGAATCCCTGCACACCAGCTCACATGGCAGCAGGCAGCTATCTGCCGCATGCCCCTGTGCCATTGCCAGTATGCGCGATACGGCTTCGCGCGAAATCTCGCCTACATCCTGCCGCACTGTGGTAATCGGCACAGGCGATACCGTGGCAAAAATCACATCGTCGTAACCCGTCACCGCCATGTCCTCCGGCACGCGTACGCCGCGTTCCCGCAGCGCGTTGATCGCGCCCAGCGCCATCATATCGTTCACGCACACCAATGCATCCGCGTCCAGATCCGGATGTGTGCGCACAAACGCCTGTGCATCCTCGTAGCGTACGCCGTCCAGATGATAGCAGCGATGATAAGCGAGGCCCACCGTTTGAATAAAATCGGCATAGCCTTGAGTGCGCAAATCCAGACAATACACATTTTCCGGGCCGCTGAGCATGGCGATGCGCCGATAGCCGCGCGCACACAACGCCAGCATCACGAGTCGCATGCCACCGTAGAGATCGCACATCACGCGCGGTCGCGCTATGCTGGGATAGTCCGCCGTCACAAACAGCATCGGCATGCCAGCCTCATCCAGCTGGCTCAAATAGTCCGGATTTTCATTCGGTCTATTCACCGGTGCGAGCATCAGCGCGTCCATCCGGTTCTCAATCATCCCCGCGATGATCTTGCGCTCCAGCTCCGGCGAATTCATGCTCACCGAAATCGACAGGCCATAATCGCTGGCCCGCAGCGCGTTGAATATGTTCTGCGCCAGCGACGCGTAGTACACATTTTCAATATCCGGCACAATCAGCCCGATCTGGCGACTCCTGCGCGTAGCAAGATTGCGCGCATAGGGATTAGGACGATAGCCCATTTCACGCGCCAACACCTCCAGGCGCGCGCGCGTCTTTGCGCTGATTCTCGGATTGCCGTTCAGCGCCAACGAAACCGTCGCCTTTGAAAGCCCGGCCCTGCGGGCCACATCTTCCAATTTAACTCCCATGGCACATCTCACTAATTAAACCGTTTTAACACTGTTATTATAACCACATTCCTAACCTTTGTCAATAGGTTCTTAAAACATTTTGCCACTCAAGGTCAACTTTATATGGCGCTGGGATTAAGAAAAAAGCAGCCGAGCATTTTCACCTGCTTTGTTGTACAAAACTATTATTTATCAGAACAGTGTTTGACGAATAAGCACTCATAGCTATGAGCTTTCCTGGATTCTCGCTTGAGCGGGAATTGGAACAAAAAAACCGGAGCGCTTGCGCGCTCCGGCTGAATTTTGCATCAGATCTCCAGATAGGAGTCGGAATACAGGGTATGATTCTTGAAGATGTCGCAGGACTTGATGGTTTCCATCAGGCGCAGGTCGCAGGGATTAACGATTGCGCTGGTCAAACCTTGCATCATAGCCATGGCGACCAGAGCAGAGTCCATGATCGGGCGCACATTCTTCGGCGCGCCATTGGAGTTGTTGGACAGACCGCCGGTGGACTTCAGTCCTTCATCTGCGAACAGGCGAATGGCGTTGAGAACGTCCATCTGCTTATCCTGCATGCCCTTCACAACCAGGAACAGCGGGTCGAA
>CAKUDW010000248.1 GCA_934645275.1 uncultured Clostridia bacterium | reverse complement strand
TTCCGGATGCGTGCGTTCAAATTCGGCAATGCGTTTCGCCAAATAGTAGCGGCTGGTGTAGGGCGTGGCGACGATATTGATTGCCTTTTCATTCTGATCTGCGCGGGTGAGCGCGAACAAACTGTCGCGGTTGAGCTTGAGCATTTGCTTGGCATAATAATAAAATGTCTGTCCATCACTGCTCAGCTCCATGGAGCGGGTGGTGCGATTTAGCAGCCGCGTGTCCAGTTCAGCTTCGAGATTTCGAATGTGGATCGTCACCATGGATTGGGACAGCTGCAGACGGGCCGCAGCGTTCGAAAAGCTGCCTTCGTCTACCACTGCTACAAATGATTCCAGCTGTTTGAAATCCATATATTGGCGCCCTCCATCTGTATTATTAAAATACTTAATTAATTATAGCTGAAATATTGTTTTTTGTCAATGAAGGAGGGGCGCTTTTTTGTCAGTTTAACATAGAAAACCGTGCCAAGTGCAGTGCATGCCAGCAGTGTGAAGCGTTACTTTTGCATCAGTTCAGAGACTACTTCATCGCGATAGGATTCGTCCACATCGTGTACGCGTTGAAGGGCCTGAAAGATATCCTGCATCTTATAGTCGGTTTCGGTGATCACGTCTGCACACTCGCGCAACTGATCGATGATCGACTGCGGCACTTCCTCAGTAGCTTTATAGCGAATGCCGTGCTCCAGCGTGGCCCAAAAGTCCATTGCGACGGTGCGAATTTGGATTTCTACCGGAATGTACAGCTTCCCCTGCGAAAGATAGACCGGCACATCCACCACGATGTGGAGGCTGCGATAGCCGTTGGGTTTTGGATTCTTGATGTAATTCTTTTCCAATATCAGCGATATGTCGTCCTGCGCCAGCAGCAAATCCGCAATGCGGTAGATATCCGCCACGTAGCGGCAGACCACGCGCACTCCGGCGATGTCGTGCAGGTTTTTCTTGGCGCTGCTGATAGAGACAGGGAAGCCCGTGCTCTTTAGTTTCTTGATAATGCTCGGAAGCGTCTTTACGCGGCTTTCAAGGTGGTGAATCGGGTTGTGGCGGTGCTGATAGGAAAACTCCTGGTTGAGCGTTTGCAGGCGCGCGTTGATTTCGCGTATGGCCGCAGCATACACACCCTGAATTTGCGCGTATTCCTTGCGCATGGATTCGAGCGTATCCGCGAAGGGTTCATGTCCTGTGCCGGGTTGAACCATGCCATGTTGCTGTTCCATACTAAACACCATTCTCCTTTGAAAAGCTCCTGTCGCCGAGCACATCCCACGGCGTGAGCATGCAGATCAGCGGTTCTCCGGGCGCGCCGTTTTCCGTGATAAACACGGCGCTCAGGCGGCGGTCACGCTCGCTGTGGCGGCGGAATGCGCGGCTTACGCTCACGATGGATGTGTCCGCCGCAACGAATAGATAGCGCTCGCCAGTCTGCCGGTCAAAGCGAATGCATTCGCCCAGCTGAGAAATGCGCGCGTCGGCTTCAAGACTCTCCGGTCCAAACTGCGCCAAGTAGTCGAACACGCTGCGCGTGCTGAGCACGCCAGCCATGCGGCCGCGATCAATCACAGGCACATGTGAATAGCCATTTTTGGCCATGTTACGCATTACGTCGAACAGGTTATCGTTCAGATGCGCGCTCAAAATATCTTGCGCTGGCGTGCCGAAATTCACGGCGTCACGCGGCGTTTTCACAAATTCGATTACGTGATCGAGCAGATCGAGCATTTCTTCAGAGGGCTCGACCACGGGTTGGCCGCTCTCGCCCGCGTTGTGGGAGAGCAGGTTGCGAATTTCGCGCAGCAAATCCAGCTCCGTACGTATGCCATAGGAATCTGCATCGTGCAGGTATTCGATTACGACGCTGGAGTAATTCAGTTTTTCACCTTCGTAACGCTTTTCGAGCATACCTTCGAGTATGCGGTATTTTTGCAGAAAACGTTCAGCTTGCAAAAACAATCGCTCCCTTCATGGCTGCGGATGCTCATGCGCCGCGGGCCTCGCGCGCCTGCGGTGAAAGATCCATGAACCAGGTGTATTCGCCCTTCCAACCAAGCTTGACCGTGCCCAGCGAGCCGTTTCTCTGCTTGGCGATGATCAGCTCGGCGATATTTTTTTCCGCCGTGTCGGGATTATAGTAGTCCTCGCGGTGTACGAACATGACCACATCAGCGTCCTGTTCAATAGCGCCCGATTCGCGGATATCCGAGAGCATTGGGCGGTGATTAGCGCGTCCTGCTGGGGCACGCGAAAGCTGCTGAAGCGCGATGACCGGTACGTTTAGCTCCAATGCCAGCGACTTGAGTCCGCGTGAGATTTGCGCGACTTCCTCCTGACGGCTGCCGAAGCTGCCGGCAGCGCTCATCAGAGAAAGATAGTCGATCAGAATGATGTCCAACCCATGCTCCAACTGTAGGCGACGCGCCTTTGAGCGAATTTGAGATACGGAAATGCCGGGCGTTGCATCCACATAGATGGATGTCGGGCCGATACTGATCATCGCATCGCAGAGCTTGCCCCAGTCGGCGTCGTCGATCTGTCCGCGGCGTACCTTCTGCATATCAACGCGCGCTTCGGTGCAGAGCATGCGCATGGCCAGCTGCTCGGCAGGCATTTCCAGCGAAAACACCGCCGCCTTCTTGCCGGTGCGTATGGCTGCGTTTTCAATAAAGTTCATGCCGATGCTCGTTTTGCCCATGGCAGGACGCCCGGCGACCAATATCATTTCGCCGGGATGAAAGCCAGTGAGCAATTCATCCAGTTCAGCATAGCCAGATTCCACGCCATCCACGCGGCCGTGGTTTTTTACAAGCTGTTCAATGCGCTCAAAGGTTTTGAGCAGTACCGGTTGAATGGCGGTCAATTCCTCGCCGCCCTTGCGCATGGTGATATCGTAGATTTCCTTTTCGGCCTCTTCCAGTATGTCCTGCGTTTCCCGTTCCTCGGCATGGCAGGCCTGGCTGATCTTTTCCGAAGCAGCGATCAGCTTGCGAAGCGTCGATTTTTCATCCACGATACGGATGTAGGCGCGCACGTTTACGGCGGAAGGCACGCTGCGGCTCAGCTCCACCAGATAGGCCGCGCCGCCCACCGCGTCCAGCTTGCCGCGGCGGCTTAGCTCTTCATCCAGCGTTACCAGGTCAATCGGCTGACCGGATACGACGATGGCC
>CAKUDW010000247.1 GCA_934645275.1 uncultured Clostridia bacterium | reverse complement strand
AGTACTTGTGAGTTGGCAGCGTCTCTGTTAGAGCCGCCGCCCCGCAAAGCTTTGGCTTTGCTAACTCTTAGCACTTGAGAATTGGTGGCGTCTCTGTTAGAGCCGCCGCCCCGCAAAGCTTTGGCTTTGCTAATTCTTAGTGCTTAAAAAGTGCGAATTCCAACCGGAATTCGCACGATGGGATGCATTTAATTGTCCAGACTTTGCAACGTAATGTGCAGCGTTTGATCCAGATGAAACTGAATGCAGCGGCATGCGGATTCCACGTCGCCAGCCTTCAGCGCGTCTATAATGCGCTGGTGTTCTTCCACAGTGCTGTGCTCGCGCGACAGCTTGCGATAGTCCTTTACATAGTGCGCCATGAAAAAGTGCATAAACGAATTAAACTGCTGCGCAAAGGCGGGCACATTCATGTAGTCGATCATGCTTCTGTGAAATTCAAGATCGCAATTCCAGTAATCGCGTAGATCCATTTCCGAGTTCTGAATCATCTCCGCCTGTGCGCAAGTCAGTTCCTGCATGCGCTGAACATGCATTTTTGCGCGCGCCTGCACCGCATCGCCGGCTAGAATGCGGCCGCAGTAGCCCTCGATTGCGCTGCGCGCATGGTAGGCCTCGTACACGTCTGCCCGAGTGGATTTGTGAAGCTGGAAACCGCGGTTGGGCAGTATGTCGATATAGCGCTCGTTGGCTAACCGGTTGAGCGCGTCGCGCATGGGCGTGCGCGAAATCTCAAAGTCCCGGGCGATTTTTGTCTCGCTGTAGATTTTGTCAAATTCCAGCTCCCGATTTTGAACCATGTTGAGCAAGCGATCATAGGCGACAGCCTGCAAAGGTTTATATTCCAACTTGATAATTCCCCTCTCTGTTCTGGGCAGCAGCCCATTCCGATGCTTCGACATGGGCGTGGAAGCTTCATCGAACGTCGATCATTAATACAGATAATTTTATCGCAGATTACTTCAATCGGTCAAGTAAAGTTGGGCAATTTTTGCAAAAAGATGGCGAAGATAGTGCAAATGTCAACAAGTATTAACAGGTTTCAGCGCGTTTCTGGCGTGCTTTGCCGGTAAAAATGCGTTCGTTCTTTATCGGGGGGCTTGACAGGAATTCAAAAAAATGCTCTAATGTTTGCAAATATAAGCGGTTACCGCTTTGTACGCGGAGCGCAATTCTGACTTTGGCGGAGGGAAACGGTTCATGAATTCGAGAACGGAGATGCAGGAAATCGTCGGCGAGCTCATACGGGAATCGCTGCCGGACGCCGCGGTGCTGCGCGCGCTGAATGCGTTGGAGCCGCCGCGCGGGAAAACCATGGTGGTCGCGGTGGGCAAGGCGGCCTGGCGCATGGCAAAGGCCGCGGCGGATGCGTTGGATGGGCGCTATGCCGCGGGCTTCGTTATTACCAAATACCGACATTCGGAGGGCGAAATTCCGGGAATGCGCATCTTCGAGGCCGGACATCCGCAAATGGATGAAAACGGCGTTCGAGCGACGGAAGAAGTGCTTTCTGCGATGCAGGGGCTTTCAGCGGACGATCGCGTGCTGCTGCTGATTTCAGGCGGCGGCTCGGCGTTGTTTGAAAAACCGCTGGTGCCGTTGGCGGAGTTGCAGGACGTCAACCGTCAGCTGCTCGCTTCGGGCGCGGACATTGTGGAAATCAACACGATTCGCAAGCGGCTCTCCGCAGTGAAGGGCGGTCGCTTTGCACAGGCCTGTGCGCCTGCCACTGTGGTTTCAATCATACTTTCCGACGTAGTGGGCGACCGCCCGGACATGATTGCCTCCGGTCCAGCTTGTCCAGACGCGTCCACCAGCGCGGAAGCGCTCGAAATTGTTCGAAAATACGAGTTGAGACTTTCTGAACGCACTTTGGGCCTGCTGAGCGCGGAACCCGTGCGCGCGCTCGACAATGCCGCTGTACAGGTGACAGGCGGTGTGCGCCAGCTCTGCCATTCTGCGGTGGAGGCCTGTGCGCGCCGTGGCTACCAGCCAGTGTTGTTGACGGATTGTCTTGGCTGCGAGGCGCGCGAAGCGGGGCGCTTCCTGGGCAATATTGCCAGAACGCATGCGAACGGCGGCGAACGGCTGGCCTTCATTGCGGGCGGCGAGACGGTGGTGCACCTGCGGGGCTCAGGCCGCGGTGGCCGCAATCAGGAACTGGCGCTGGCACTGGGTGGTGAAATCGAGGGCCTGCATAATGTGTGCGCGTTCTCGCTCGGTTCAGACGGCACAGATGGTCCCACAGACGCGGCGGGCGGCATGGTCGACGGCGGCAGTTGGGCATGCCTGCGCGCGCAAGGGCTTTCACCGCAGGCACTCCTGGACAACAACGACGCTTACGCGGCGCTGAAGGCCTGCGACGGGTTGATTATGACCGGTGCAACGGGGACCAATGTGAACGATGTGAGTATCGTACTGATTGACAGATAGAGAGTGTCGGCGGCTTTTTTTTAAAGCCGCCGAGCTACAAAGTTTCGGGTTTACCGGCTCCTGTCCTTTAATAAAAATGGCCCCTGCGGCATGACTTCCGAACTCCGGAAGCATGCCGCAGGGACGCATTCTGTTTGTATTCATGCGCTGCCGAGATACGCAGCCTTGACCTGTTCGTTGACCAACAGCTCTGCGCCGGTGCCGCTCAGGGTAATCCGGCCGGTTTCCATTACGAAGCCGTAGTCGGCGCACTTGAGCGCGGCGTTGGCGTTTTGTTCGATCAGCAGAATGGTGATGCCGCGTTGCTTGAGAATTTGAATGATACGAAAAATATCCTTCACTACCAGCGGCGCGAGGCCCAGCGAGGGCTCGTCCATCATCATCAACCTTGGGCGCGTCATCATTGCGCGTCCCACGGCCAGCATTTGCTGCTCGCCGCCAGAAAGCGTGCCTGCCAGCTGCCACTGGCGCTCCTTCAGGCGAGGAAATAGGCCGAATACTTCATCCAAATCCTGGCGCACGGCTGCGTCGTCGCGCCGCAGATACGCGCCGATTTTCAGATTTTCCAGCACTGTCAGATTCGGGAACACGCGCCGTCCCTCGGGCACGAGCGCAATGCCGCCCTCGACGATTTTCTGTGTGCCTGCGCCGGTAACATCCTTTCCAGCAAATTCTACCGTGCCGCCGCTGGGACGCACAAGCCCGGAAATTGCGCGCAGCGTGGTGCTCTTTCCCGCG
>CAKUDW010000246.1 GCA_934645275.1 uncultured Clostridia bacterium | reverse complement strand
GCACTGGCTGAAGCGCGCATGGGTGTGGGCCGCGGCCTGGATTCGCTGGTGTACTATACGATTGGTACGGGCGTCGGCGGCGGCGCGGTGGTTGAAGGTAAACTGCTGCATGGACTGGTGCATCCGGAAATGGGCCATATGCTGATGCGTCCTTGTAAGGATGATCCTGCGCCGCACGGCTTCTGTCCTTACCACGACGGCTGTCTCGAAGGCATGGCGACGGGCGTTGCCATTGAAAAGCGTTGGGGGGTGCCCGCGGCACAGCTGCCGCCGGAGCATCCTGCATGGGATATTGAGGCGGAGTACCTTGCACAGATGTGCGCCAATACGGTTGTGATCCTTTCGCCGAAAAAAATCGTACTGGGCGGCGGCGTGATGCATCAGTTGCATCTGTTCCCCAAAATTCGCAGGCGTACGCTGGAACTGTTGAACGGTTATGTGCGTAGCGATGCCATACTGAACGATATCGATAATTACATTGTCGCGCCAGGACTTGGAGACAATGCCGGCGCGGTGGGTTCGCTGCTGTTGGCGTTGGATGCGCTTAAGGGCGAATAAGGAGAACTGGAAGGACGAAGTATGGCTGGCAAGAGGCGGGATTTGAGCATACCGTGGCCGTTTGCACCGGTGGCGGTCGATCTGAATAGCGATGGTAATCTGCTGAAGCTGATCGCCATGATTGCGATGTTTGCGGATCATGCGGGAAAGATGCTGCTGCCCCAGTACCGCATCATGCGCGTAGTGGGCAGGATCGCGTTTCCGATCTATGCTTATTGTATCGCAATGGGCTGTGTCTATACGCACAATCCGCTGAACTATCTGAAACGGTTGCTTGGACTTGCGCTCATTTCTCAGCCGCTCTATGCGGTTGCACTGGGCCACAGCGTCGGCGCGATGTATGCCGTGTCCTTCAAGGACAATCCTGTGGCAGCTGTGTTTAATTTCTACATGCACAGCTGGGCTAAACCGAGCATATTGTTGACGCTCGTGTTGGGCATGCTGCTTATTTGGGCACTGAGGGAGCGTCAGTTGGTACTCTTTGCCGCGGTGGCGGTATTTAGCTGGTTGATTCAGGGTAAGGTGGATTACGGTCTGCGTGGACTGGGGTTGATGTTGCTATTCTATTTTTTCATCAGTCACCGTTGGCTGTCTCTGCCATGTGTGTTGGCCTACATGCTCTGGTGGGGACTGAGCAGTAGCGGTTACGCGCTCTTTGGCGTGCGCTTTGGTATTCAAACGTTTGCCATACTGGCGCTGCCATTTATCTATTTGCATTCGCATTCGCGCCTGCGGTTGCCGAAGTGGGTGTTTTATCTGTTCTATCCTGCGCACCTGGCGGTAATCTACGCATTGTGCCATCTGGCCTGATTCTGCGCCTGTTCGCAGATGAGCCTGAACAGCGCCTGCAAGAAGCTGAAATGCTTCTTGCAGGCGCTGGCTTTTTAAGGATAGGAATTAGCAAAGACAGAATTTTGCAAGCTGACGGCTGTTCCTTATAAGCTACGCAACCATAAGGGAGACACTGACAATTTTGGGCTTTGAGCGACGATATGGTTCGTGCATTGTCTATTATGGCGGGCAGAATTCTCAGATAAATATGGAATGATACGTTAAATTTAAATTGCAAAAATTAAAATGCCAAAATAGATACAAACTTTTGTACTTTTTCGTGTTTTGCAAAAATACCGGGCGCGACGAACACTTGCAACTTGGAAATACCTGAGCTATAATGTAAACATAAATTTAAACGCATTAAAGATTAAGCGCAGAGGTACAAATCGTTTATGATATGTGAATTCGGATATTCTGCGATGCTCCCGCAAAGCGTTCCTACAGAGCCGAGGCGTTGGCCTGGCGCGATATGCAGAGCGCGATAACTTATATTGGCGACGCCGATTTCAGGCGGCAATTGTCTGAGATTCAGTCGCGGCTCATTGTTTGGTATCATTTTTTATACCGGAGGAACATGCGTTGGTTTACATTCAGACCAGATTTTCCCGTATGCAACATGGCAGGGATAACAGCATAGCCCAGAAAATTCGGCATTATATGCTGAAAGACCGATAGGAGGATGCTGCAATGTCCAAGATTTCTTATGCACAGCGTATCTTTGCCATATTGAATCTTTTGCGCGAGCAGACCGATGAAAACCATCGGATGGACGCTAAGGAAATTGCGCGAGAGCTTGAGCTCCGGCAGGGACTGGAGATTGATCCGCGCAGCGTTCGGCGGGCAATTGATGAAATGATTATTAGCGGTTGTCCAATCGACGATGCGCACAAGTATTATTATCGCGGCTTGTTTTCGGCGGGTGAACTTGAATACCTGCAAAAGGCCGTTCAGTATGGGTCAGGACTTGTGCAGGCGCAGCGAATTGAGCTGAACCGCAAGCTTGCACAGACGGGTGTGCGCGGCGGTTGGCCAAATGAAGCATATACTTATAGAAAGGCGGGCAATCCCGAATTGCTCAATACGCTTGCGGTGATCAGAAATGCCATGCAGAATGAGCGGCAGGTGGCCTTTAATTACGGCTATTATGATGTCGATGGCCTGTTGAAGCCGGTGATGCTGGGTGCAGACAGGCAGAAAATATACAATGCCAATCCGTATGCAGTGGTTGTGGCCAATGGCAGGTATTATCTGATTGCCACTGTAAATCGCCATAGCGAGCTTTCGCATTACCGGATTGACAGAATCCTGGGGGCACGCGAGCGGCGGGCCAAGTTGTGTCCCGCGCCGGAAAAAATTGACGCTGTGCGTTATATCATAGAGCATTCGTTCATGTATTCCGGACCGGTGAGCCGGTTTCGCATTCGCGTCAGGCGGAAAAACCTCAACGATGTGTTCGACTGGTTCGGCGAGAATATCGAGTTTGAAAATATCAAGGAAAAAGTGACGGATGCGCTGGTTTATTCAGATCAGGCGTCCATGGATTTCTGGCTGCGCAGGTATTATAAGATTGCCAAGCTTGTGGAATAAGGGCGTCAGTATGGGCGCGTTATCAAGCGCCGCATTATCAGGAATTGCCGCGGTAAAATGTGCGTGGCACGGTCAGATGTAAAATGCCGGTATATAAACGGATGACGGGCGGTTTCAAGAAGGAAACCGCCCGTCGCTGCTTGTCAAAAAAGGTTTTTGACAAGCCTGTGGACGGGGAAGCAAGCTCCCCCGCCACTGCTACCC
>CAKUDW010000245.1 GCA_934645275.1 uncultured Clostridia bacterium | reverse complement strand
ACTGCATCGCTTTGAAAACAACTATATCGAAATGAACGGCGTGTATTATTGGGATCTGCCGTATCTGTACAACCAGCTGAAGCTGGGCCTGTTGGCGTTCAAGCACGCGAATGTGGGCGAGCTGGACTGCTTTGGCATCGATACCTGGGGCGTGGACTACGGCCTGCTCGATCGCAATGGCCACCTGCTGGGCAATCCCCGTTCCTACCGGCTGGCCGTGGACGAGGACATGGCGCGCGTGTGGGATGTCGTGCCGCTCAAGACGCTCTTTGCGCGCACCGGCATCGCTACCATGAATTTTAATACCATCTATCAGCTCTATCGCCGCAAGGTCGAAGGCGACGTGGCGCTCGAAAACGCCGAGGATATGCTGCTGATGCCCGATTTGCTGGGCTATTTTTTGACCGGCGAAAAGAAGAGCGAGTATACGAATGTGACCACCGGCATGTTTTACAATCCCACCGCGAAGGACTGGGATTGGGAAACGATCGATGCGCTGGGTTTGCCGCGCAAGATATTCGGCGAAATGGATCGCGCGGGCAGCCTGCGCGGGCACCTGCGTCCCAAGCTCTGCGAGGAGCTGGGGCTGAACGCTGCGAATTTTGCCGCCGTTGGCACGCACGACACCGCGTCCGCCGTGGCCGCCATTCCGGGCACAGGTTCGTTTGCCTTCTGTTCCAGCGGCACCTGGTCGCTCTTTGGTGTGGAAACCGACGCGCCCATCCTGACCGAGGCGGTACGCCAGTCGAATTTCTCCAACGAGGGCACCATTCAGGGCGGTTTCCGCCCCCTGAAGAACATCATGGGCCTGTGGCTGATTCAGGAATGCCGCCGAGACTGGATCAAGCAGGGGCATAAGTATTCCTGGGACGAAATTGTTGCCGAGGCGCGCAGGGCCGAGCCGCTGCGCTCGATCATCGATCCGGACTACGGTGAATTCTTTGCGGGCGGCGGCATGGAAAGGAAGATTCAGGAATTCTGTCGCCGCACCGGCCAGCCCGTGCCCGAAACCGTGGGCCAGGTGGCGCGCTGCATCTACGAATCGCTGGCGCTGAAGTACCGCTGGGCGTTGGAGCGGCTGGAAGAAATTAAGGGTCAGCGCATCGACACGCTGAATATCGTCGGCGGCGGCTGCCAGAACAAGCTGCTGGATCAGATGGCGGCGGACTCCATCAACCGTCCGGTCATTACCGGCCCCGTGGAGGGCGCGGCCATCGGCAACCTGTTGGCGCAGGCCATGGCGCTAGGCGCTGTCAAGGATGTGGCCGACCTGCGCCGCGTGGTGCGCAATTCCGAGGACGTGAACGAATATACGCCCAACCATACCCCCGAGTGGGAGGCCGCCTATCAAAAACTATTGAAGCTCCTGTAACGCAAGCGGCTTAAAACCGATTTGCGCCGCGGCAGATCGCCGGTAAAACTGGCAAGGATCTGTCGCGGCCTGCCGTTTTAATGGGTAGACGCCCCATTTATCTGCGCTTACCCGAATACTTATGAAAGAAATGGTGACCATGGAAAAATTGCAGGCATTCTTTATCGAGCATCCCAGGGTCGCGCTGGCCTTTTCCGGCGGCGCGGATTCGGCGTATCTGCTGTGGGCGGCAAAGCATTTTGGCGCCGACGTGCGCGCGTATTGCGTGGTCAGCCAGTTCCAGCCCGCGTTCGAACTGGAGCATGCCCGCCGCCTGGCGGCGGAACTGGGCGCGGAGCTGCGCCTGCTGCAGGTGGATGCATTGGCCGATGAGGACGTAGTGAAAAATCCGCCGAACCGCTGCTATTACTGCAAGCGCCATGTTTTCGGCGCGATTCGTGCGGCGGCCGAGGCAGACGGCTATCCGCTGTTGATCGATGGTACCAACGCTTCGGACGACCTTGCCGAACGCCCCGGCGCGCGCGCCATGGCCGAGCTCGGCGTGGTTTCGCCGCTGCGCCTGTGCGGCATTACCAAGCCGGAGCTGCGCGAACGCTCGCGCGAGGCGGGGCTGTTCACCTGGAACAAGCCTGCCTATGCCTGCCTGTGTACCCGAATTCGCACCGGGGAACGCGTGACTGCCGAAAAGCTGCATGCGGTGGAGGCTGCGGAGACGTACATGATGTCGCTGGGCTTTTCTGATTTTCGCGTCCGCACTGCGGACGGCGCGGCCAAATTGCAGCTCAGGCCCGAGCAGTTTGCCCTGGCCCTGGCGCATCGCGAGGAGATCCTGTGCGAACTCAAAAAGTATTTCAGCGCCGCGGTGCTGGATTTGGAGGCGAGATAGTGCCGAACCGTGAAATTCTGAAGCTGCTGGAGCAGGTGCGCGACGGCGCAGTTTCGCCCGAGGCGGCCATGCTCAGGCTCAAGGTTGAACCCTTTTCAGACCTGGGTTATGCGAAAGTCGATCATCACCGCGCGCTGCGCCAAGGCGCTGCAGAGGTGATATACGGCGAGGGTAAGACCGCCGCTCAGATTGAAGGCATTGCCCGCAACATGCTTGCAAACGGCCAGAAAACCGTGTTGATTACGCGTCTGAATCGCGAAAAGGCGGAAATCGTGGGTGCGGTGCTGCCGCTCGATTACCGCGAGATTTGCCGCATCGGCCTGATTGGTTCCCTGCCCGAACCCGTCGTGGACAGCTGCGTGGCCGTCTGTTCCGGAGGCACCAGCGATATGCCCGTGGCCGAGGAGGCCGCCGTAACTGCCGAGGCGCTCGGCAGCCGCGTAATTCGGCTATACGATGTGGGCGTGGCGGGCATTCATCGCCTGCTCAGCCATGTGGAGGATTTGGGACGCGCGCGTGCCGTGGTAGCCGTGGCCGGCATGGAGGGCGCGCTCGCCAGCGTGGTGGGCGGTCTGGTCGATTGCCCCGTGGTGGCTGTGCCCACCAGCGTGGGCTATGGCGCGTCGTTTCACGGGTTAGCGGCGCTATTGTCGATGCTCAATTCCTGCTCCAGCGGCGTGAGCGTGGTCAATATCGATAATGGCTTTGGCGCAGGATATCTGGCGAGCATGATCGATAGAAAATAGGCGAACATGTGGCAGGGAAGAAGCTCCCCCGCCACTGCCACCTTAGTACTCAGATATTGATACAATATCTGGGTACTTCTTTTTTGCATATTTGGGCGCTGCATTACGCAAAAACGGGGATTAAAAGGAAGAAATAGAGCATGTTTGCCACTGAAAATGCCGGACTTACGATTTTGTAATTCAAAATGAATCA
>CAKUDW010000244.1 GCA_934645275.1 uncultured Clostridia bacterium | reverse complement strand
CTCTTATTCAGGTGTGAAACGCCCGTGCCCGTCAGACCACTTTCTTCGCTGCCTTCATCGCCACATTGCTGCGCGCAATATCAAGCAATACTGCGCCGATAACCACAAAACCCGTGAAGAACGTCTGCCAGTGCGCCTGCAGGCCCACCGACGCCAGGCCCTTGCTCAGCGTCGCCATGATCAGCACGCCCAGCAGCGTACCGAGCATGCTGCCCGAGCCGCCTGCCATCGACGTGCCGCCGACGACGACCGCCGCGATGCCGTTCATTTCCTCGCCGTTGCCCTTACCTGGCATAATCGTCGTATACGCCGCGCCGTAGAAGATGCCTGCCATCGCCGTGAACAGGCCGCACACCGCATACACCGCAATCTTCCACCGATCCACCTTCACGCCCGACAGCCGCGTCGCCTCTTCATTCGAACCAATCGCGAACGCATAGCGCCCGAAGCGCGTCTTGTTCAGCAAAAACCACGAAACAATGAACGCCCCCAGCAGCCAGAACACGCCCGTCGGGAACTTCCCGTCAATGTAGAATACAGAACGGAACCACTCGTCCTCTGAACCCACCGTCGGATAATACATCGTTTGCACCTTCGACACAATCGCGCCGAAGCCCAGCGTGATGCGCTGCGTGCCCAGCGTCGCAATGAACGGCGGCAACCTCAACTTCGCAATCATCACGCCGTTGCACAATCCGAAGAACGTGCCCGATACCAGCACCAGTATAAGCGCGGGTATCAGATTCCAGCCCCACATCTTATATGCCACGCCGCCCAACAGCGCCGAGCACAGCATGTTCGAACCCAGCGACAAATCGATGCCGCCCGTGATGATGACAAACGTCACGCCGAAAGCCATGTAGCCAATATAATAGCACGACTGGAGTATCTGCTTCAGGCCGTCCATTCCAAAGAAATTTCGTCCCGTGATCGCAAAAAACACATACAGGATGATCAGCGCTGCCGGTGCCAGCAGCTTTTGCGTGTTGATTTTCTTCACTTTCCGTTCCTCCCCTTTCACATCAGCTGCGTCGCCAGCGCCATAATCTTTTCCTGCGTCGCCTCTTCTATACTCAGTTCGCCCGTCTTTACGCCTTCGCACATCACCACAATGCGATCCGACATGCGCAGCAGCTCCGGCATTTCCGATGAAATCATAATAATCGATTTCCCCTGATGCACCAAATCGTTCATCAGCTTATAGATTTCGCTCTTCGCGCCCACGTCAATGCCGCGCGTCGGTTCATCGAAGATCAGTATGTCGCAGTCGCGCTCCAGCCACTTTGAAACAACCACCTTCTGCTGGTTGCCGCCCGACAGGCTCTGCGCCAGCGTCTGAATCTTCGGCGTCTTAATCTTGATCAGGTCCACGTATTTTTCCGTGGTCTGCTGTATCTTCTTATCGTTAATTACCACGCCGTTCATATGCGTATCAATATTCGGCAGCGCCACGTTGTCCGCCACTGACAGTCCGAGACACAATCCGAAGCGCTTGCGATCCTCCGACAGATAGCCGATGCCCGCGCGCACCGCGTCATTCGGCGTTTTGATATGTACGCGCTTGCCATTGACGCATATTTCGCCGCTCAGCATTGGGTCCGCGCCGCAAATCAGGCGCGCCGTCTCCGTGCGCCCTGCGCCCATCAGGCCCGCCAGGCCCAGAATTTCGCCGCGCCGCAGTGTGAAGCTCACGTCCTTTACCTCCGGCGACGTCAGATGCTTTACCTCCAGCACCACCGGCGCGTCTGCCGCCACAGCGGACTTCGTCTTCGGCTCCTCATAGATCACGCGTCCAACCATCATGCTGATGATTTCGTCCAGCGTTACCTCGGACATGTCCCGCGTTCCCACATACTGGCCGTCCCGCATCACCGTGACGCGGTCTGCTATAATCTTCAGCTCTTCCATGCGGTGTGATATGTATACGATGCCCACGCCCCGTGCCTTCAGCATCCGAATGAACGAAAACAGATCCTCGATTTCCGATTCCGTCAGCGCCGCCGTCGGCTCATCCATAATCAGTATCCGCGTATTCTCAAACGACAGTGCCTTCGCAATTTCCACCATCTGCTGTTTCGCCACCGTCAGCGTCCGCACGCGCGTATTCGCGCGTATGTCGCTCAGATGCAGCGAATCCAGCAATGCGTTCGTATCCGCTTCCTGACGGACGCGGTTAATCATGAACCCGCGCATCGGTTCCCGCCCAATGTAGATGTTCTCCGCCACCGTCAGATCCTGCATCAGGTTGATTTCCTGATGAATGATGCTGATTCCCAGCTGCTGTGCTTCCAGCGTGTTGTGTACGTTGATTTCCTTCCCGTCCAGCCGCACGCTTCCTCCGTCCTTCGTATATACGCCGGACAGTATCTTCATCAGCGTTGATTTCCCCGCACCGTTCTCGCCCACCAGCGCGTGTACTTCCCCGCTTCGCAGCTCAAACCGCGCCTCCTTCAGCGCGCGCACTCCCGGAAATGTCTTGTCGATCCCTTCCATCGACAGCATGACGTCAGGCATTCCTACTCCTCCATTCCGTCGGGATTCAGGCCGCACGCACCGCATGGCGGCAAAAGTCATCAGTCCGCGTATTACGGACACAAAGTACTTATCAGCCGCAACGAGCGCCATCCTCTATGTATCTATTTTAACTTTTTTATTCGATTTTGTAAACACTTTTCTGGTTCAATCTACGCCTTTTAATGGTCAAATAGTACGAAATGGCAATTTGAAAATCTTTATAGAAATCTCTGTTAAATAATCAGTCGGTGCAAGGATTCCATCTGTCCGTGCAGCTCAATCACCCTGTAATCCATCTGATAAACCGTCAGGAAAGCCGGTTCAATTCTTCAACTCTCATAATATCAATTCGGGACGGCCACCAGGCCGCCCCGATACAATTACCATATTATCCTGTTACTTCAGCATGACCTGGCCGCCGGTTACCGGAATAGCCTGCCCAGTTTCATACTTCTGCTCCACGCAATAGAAGATGGCGCGCGCCACATCCTTGGGGAAGCAACCGCGGTTCATCGGCACCTTGGACATGTAGTATTTGCGAACATCTTCCACGCAGGTCGCGCCCGGCACCTTGCCTGCATGCAGGTACTGCACAAACAGGCCGCGCTCCGGATCCGACCACAGCGGACCATCCAGATAGTTGCCGGGGCAAATGGCGTTCACCTTGATGTTGTAGGGGCACAGTTCCAACG
>CAKUDW010000243.1 GCA_934645275.1 uncultured Clostridia bacterium | reverse complement strand
GCAATGTAGTTCTCCAGTTCAGCGTTGGTCCAGCCGTCGCCGGTCTCCGCGCCCTGGGTAAAATCCTCAATCAGCTTGTCTGCACGGAAGCGCGCCTTGCAGGCCTTGCAATCCATCAGCGGGTCGTTGAAGCCGCCGACGTGACCGGAAGCCACCCATACCTCGCGATTCATCAGAATTGCGCAGTCCAGGCCCGTGTTGTACGGGCTTTCCTGCACAAACTTCTGCCACCAGGCCTTCTTGATGTTATTCTTGAATTCCACGCCGAGCGGGCCAAAATCCCAGGTATTGGCCAATCCGCCGTAGATTTCGGAACCGGCGAAGATAAAACCGCGGTTCTTGCACAGCGCCATCAGTTTATCCATCGTAAGCTTTGCCATTGCGATACCTTCTTTATTTATAAATCTTAGCTGTTATTGTATCAGATTTACACGCGCTTTGCAAGACGGGCATGTTAAAAAAGCCCTGCTATCGCTACACCCGATCGCCGCTCTGCGCATCCACCTCGGCCACCCACCAGCCGTGGTTCGCGTCGCCCTGCCAGGTATAGTCCTCCAGCCCTGCGGGCGCTTCGCGGTTCCAGCGATCGGGAATCGCATATTTTGCAGTCGAAACGCGACCGTTTTCAGCCCGAAGCCCCACCAGATACGTCTCGCCCGCTTCCGGCCCATCCATGCTGATGTAGATGTATTCGTTATCCGGCGCGTCCTGCACAGCTGCGGATGCTCCAAACGCCGCGCGCAGCGGCTCCAGTGCATCCGGCCATGGCAGCGCGTCGTCCGCCCCCAGCCGAGATAACGCGCTTTCATCAGCTGTCCCCTCTGCCGCATTGCCCTCGTCTCGCGCCTGTGAAGTCACGATGGGAACTTCGTCGGTCGCGGGCAGCGTAACGGCATCGCCTGCGTCTCCAGTAGAGGACTCATCCACAACCGGCCTCCCACCGAATTCCGGCAGCGTCACAGCGTCGCCTGGGCGCTCCGGCGGCACAGGCGGCGTGACCGGCAGCTGATTCACCGGCGGGCGCGTTGCTGAATCGTCATAGAGCGCGCAGACGGCGCGGCGCACCTCGGCCCAATCCACATCGCAATGCCCGTTCAGGTTGCCAAAGAGCACGATTTCACATCCGCCGTCCACGCGGCTGACAATCAGTAACTGATACGCGTCCAATTCGCGTCCGCAGATGTTGCGCGGATCGAAGGTATAATTCAGCGCTGCCTGGCCGCGCGCATCGCGTCTCAGCTCGCCCAGTGGACATGCGTAGTATCTGCCGCGGGAACGCCCCGCCAGGGCCGCCCGCAGCGCGGCGGATGCGTCTGGCGACTGCACCAGAAAACTCAGGCTGCCCATGGACGTGCGCTTTTCCAGCCGTACATGCCCCGAGTAGCCGGGCGCGTTGCTGCGCAATAGAATCAGGGTTCGCAGATAGTCGTTCTTCATCATTGCATAATTCCCCCTTCTGAGCAAAAGTGTATGCAGACGGGACTTCAGCCTTGACTGGTGATATGCCGCGTGCGCAAGCGGTCGTGGCTGCGCATGAGCGCGCTGTAATTCGCGTGGCCGGACGGTTTCAGCAGTGCGCTTTGCGCCGGCTGCGGCGCGGACACAGCGGGTTCCCGCGGCTTCATGCGCGCCCTGTTCTGCGCAGCGCGGCGCGTAAGTTCCCGGGGCGTTGCCATTCTTTTTTCCCTCCTCTCGCTGAAAATGCGGTTTTATTTTATGCAAAAGATGACCGCGGCCGTCATTTTGGGCCCAGATAGTAAATATTTTTTGTTATCTGCACTGCATCCCTTGTCAGAAAAACAGAATCTTGTTATAATAATGGTGTATAGTTATACCCGCGTCCTGTTATGGGGCGCATGAGAGGCGGTTCCGCAATGAGCAATACCAGAGATAACGGCCCCGAGCTGGATTATTACGAGCTGCGCAGGCGGCATGAAGCATACAAAAACCGTGCGCGGGAGCTTCCGCGCCAGGCGCAGGAAGGCGATGCGCCGCGCGTCGCGCGCCCGCGCAAATCGCCGGACGAGACGTTTGAACCCACGGATAATACCGAATACGATCTCGACGCGGCCGAGGCCGACGAGGCACAGGACAACGATTATGACGCGGAGGACATCGGCGGCGACGACTTTGAAGATGCAGATGTGCCGGTCGAAGATGAGAATCCCAATCCCTTCGACTCCTTCATTCGTTTCTTTCATGGCGTAAAGGGCAACCTGAACGCACGCAAACAGGGCCGGCAGCCCGAAGAGGACGATTACGCGGATGAAGATGACGGCGAGGACATCGGCGAAAATGAAAACGCACCGCGCCGCGCCCGGGTATCCAGCGATGCAGACTTCGATGATGACGACGAAGAATACTTCGATGACGACGAAGGCGAAGATGAAGAAACGCACCGCGAGAGCGGCTTTAAGAAGCTCCTGAATCTCTTCGTAACCCGCGTGGACGACAGTGAGCTGGAAGACGAGGACGAAGATTCCGACGACGAGGACGGCGATGAGGACGACTTCTACGTCTCCCCTTCCACCGAAAGCGCCGAATCTGGCGCAGAACCTGCCGATGCGCCCGGCACTGCTAAAGGAGGGCAAACCATGGACCAGGAAAACAATGCCATGGAGCAGCAGTTTGCAGAGAGCCTTGAAACCAGCGGCATGACCCGCCGCCAGCGCAGGGAATTGGCCATGCGCCGCGCCGCGGAACAGAGCGCAGCATCCGTCACAGAAGACGCGCCCACCGCACCCGAAGCTGCGCCCGTCCAGCCTGTGGCGGAGGATATCGCCGCTCAGCCTGCTCCTGAAACGCCTGCCGCGGAGGATGCGCCCGCCCAGCCCGAACCGGAATACATCGACGAACCGACCCGCGAATTCATGCCGGTAAAACTTACTGAAAAGAGTCTCTTCGATACGGATGACGACGAGGACGAGGATGACGAAGACGACGAGGAAGAAGAAAAGCCCCGCCGCGGTCTGTTCGCTCGTTTCCGCAAATCCCGCGACGAGGATGAAGATGACGACCTCGATGACGAGGACGAAGATGACGATGAAGTCGAGGATGAGGACGAAGACGAGGAAGAAAAAAAGCCCCGTCGCGGCCTGTTCGGCTTCCGCAGGAAGCCTGCCGAGCCGGAGGACGACGAGGACGAGGATGAAGACGACGGCCTCGATGACGAGGACGAAGATGACGACGACGATGAAGTCGACGATGAGGA
>CAKUDW010000242.1 GCA_934645275.1 uncultured Clostridia bacterium | reverse complement strand
GAGGCGCGCATGCGCAATATGACGGCGGAGCGCGTGCTTCAGGGCGTGCTTTCCGGCGTGACGGTACCGGTGAAGGTTAAATGAACGCGCGTCTTCTGGGCGTGCTGGCGGCCATGGTCGCGCTGCTGGGCGCGGGGCTGGCTACCGGCACCCGGGCGTATTATCTGCTGCTGTGCCTGCTGCTGCTGACGCTGCTGTTTTCGCTCGCGTCGGCGCTGATTACGCTCTTTACGGCGCAGGTGAGCATGAAGGGCGTTCGCCCCAGGGTGAACCGCGGCGACAGGCTGATGACGATGCTCACCGTGCGCCACAGCTGCGTGCTGCCTGTGGGCGGACTGTGGGTTACGCTGAATGTGCCCGGCGGCACGGGCGGACAGCAGGAGATTGGCGTGAATGCGCCGCCGTTTACCGCGCGGCAGTTTCGGCACGTGATCCGTTGTCCGCATCGCGGCAATTACGAGGTGGGCGTGGAGCGCATCAGCGTTTCGGACTTGTTTTCGCTGTTTGAGTTTTCGTGCGCGCCAGGCAAAAAGCTGATGCGCGTAGAAGTTTGTCCGCGGCCGCGCGAGCAGCAGTTGATGCCGCTAAGGGCTTCGGACATGGGACCGGAATTTATATCCCGCGCCGCCGAGGACAACGCTTCGCCCTCCGACGTGCGCAAGTGGCAGGACGGCGATGAGCTCAAAAAGGTTCATTGGAAACTGACGCTGAAAAAGCGGGAAGTCATGGTGCGCACCTTCGAGGAAAGCGCCCGGCCGGATACGCTGATCATTCCAGACCTGAGCGAGATTACCGCGCTGAACGATCAGAAGCTTACGCTGGAGGACGCAATCTGCGAATCGGCGCTGGGCGCGGCGAAGGCGCAGCTGGAGGGCGGCTTTCCCGTGCGCATGCCGCTGCAATCGGCCCGGCCGCAGGAGTTGTCCGCGCGCACGGCGGTGGAGTTGCCCGCCTTTTCCGAAGCGCTGACGCGCGTGGAATTCGACAGTCCCTATCCCTACGAACAGATATTGATGCTGATGATGGGGCGCTTTCAGCGTACTGGCGGCGCGGTGCTGATCACATCGCGGCTCACCGGGCGCACGGCGGATATTGCCATTCGAATGCAGCAGAGCGGCGTGCAGGTGAAATTTATCTGGGTGAGCGAGGACAGGCGCAGCGATGCGCTGGAAATGCTGGAGCGCATTCGCATGTCGGGCGCGCTGGCGCAACAGGTCAATCCCTGGATCGAAGCCGATGAAGCCGCCATGCCGGGCGCTGCGGATCAGGCCGCTACCTTCTGATGCAGACATAGGATATTGGGGAAATAACAGAGATGGATAGATTTACACGCATGCTTCGCGCGGCGCTCACGGCGCTGACCGCCGGCCTGATGGCCGGATGTACGGCCTGCTTCGCGGTGCGCGCGCTGGGGTTTTCGGTTTCGTGGACGAGCGCCTATCCGGCAGCCGTCGCTGCGGCCGCGCTCGTAGGGCTGGGCCGCCGTGGAACGGGCTGGGCCATTGGCGCCGCGGCCGCGATCGTGCTTGCCCTGGGCGCGGGAATTGCTTCCAATATATCCGGCATCAGCCTCGCGGCGCATGAATTTGCCGCCGAGGGCGCTGCAACCCCGGAATTTTTCGCAAGGCACGCTTCGGCTGCCGCGGGCGGCGCGCTGGTGCTGGGCATTTTGCTGGGCGCGTTGACGGCGCTGCTGCTGCGCTCGCCCGGCGGTGTGCCGGTGGCGCTGACGCTGCTGGTGACGGCGGTGCTCTGCGCGCTGACGCTGAATGAGGAAATCAGCATCTGGAGCGCGCTGCCCGGGCTGGCCGCCGGGCTTGCGGCGTTCGGCCTGCCGGGCGAGCTGCGCCGCGGCGACGGCGTGCGCCCAGCGCTGCTGATTCCGGCATTGACGTTGGCCGTGTTGGCCATGTTGATTACGCCGTCGGCGCGCATTACCTGGGAACCGCTGGAAAACCTGGCCGAACGCATCCGCAACGTGGTGGATGATTACGTGCGCTTCACCGAGCAGCGCATTGCCTTTTCCATTGCGGAAAAGGGCTATGACCATGCGGGTATGCTGGACGATCACGTCACGGCGATGCTGGGCGGTCCCGCCAATCCTACCGAGGACGAGGTCATGCGGGTGATCACCGACAGGACGCTGCTGTTGCGCGGCACCGTAAAGCGCAGTTACACCGGCTATTCCTGGGTGGACGATCAGGCCAAGGCGCGCTATCTGTACTACGATTTTACCCACCGCGCGATGCGCGAGGATGCGTTCGGCGCGAATGAAACGCCCGATGGCTTTGCACAGGTCAACGCAGAGGTGGAGATGCTTGAGGCAGGTACCAGCACGCTCTTTGTGCCCGCACACATGGCTTCCTTCAGCATGGATCTGGCCAACGCCGTATACTATAATTCTGCGGGTGAAATTTTTCTGACTCGCGAAACGCAGCCGGGCGACCGCTATGCGCTTTCCGCTGCCGTGCCCGAAAGCCCTGAAGCGCTGATTCGTGCCGCAGAAGCCGCGGAATCCCGGCAGGATTCGGGCTTTGCCAGCGCCATGGAAAGCTACACGGCGCTGCCAGAGGGCATCGATTCGCGCGTGTACGCGCTGGCCGTGGAGCTGACGCAGGATTCCGTCAGTGCCGTGCGCAAGGCGTATGCCATCCAGAACTATCTGGCGCAAAACTACGAGTATACGCTGGACGGCAAATATCCAGATCAGGGACGGGATTTCGTTTCCTGGTTTCTGCTTGAAGAAAGGAAAGGCTATTGCAGCTATTTCGCCACGGCCATGACCGTGCTCTGCCGCATCGCAGGCGTGCCCGCACGCTACGTGGAGGGCTACTACGTGCAGGCGCAGACCGGCGGAGAGACGGTCATCACCGGCAAAAACGCCCACGCCTGGGTGGAGGTCTACCTGAACGGCCTTGGGTGGACGGCCTTTGATCCCACGGCGCGCGCCGTGGAAATGAGTCGCGGTGAGAGCGGGGATCCCGGGCAGGAAAGCCCTGATCAGGGAGGCAGCGCGGATGCGAGCGGCGTGAGTCATGACGGCGGCGAGACGCCCTTTGAGAACGACGATACCGCGCAAAACCCTGATTCAGGCGATGCGAATTCCGATGCAAGCGGCGACGGCCAAACGCCGCCAGACGGCCAGCCGGACACCCCGCCCGAGGATCAGAGCGGCGATTCGGCGGGCGATACGCCGCAGGACAACCAGAGCG
>CAKUDW010000241.1 GCA_934645275.1 uncultured Clostridia bacterium | reverse complement strand
GGGCGGAGTACGCGGGCTGATCGCAGCGCGGCAAAGCTATATAGTGTGTAAGAATTGTCGGCGTGTTCCAAAGGAACGCGCCGACAATTCTTGTCCTTTATAAGAAACGCCCGAAAGCGATTTATCACTTTCGGGCGTTTCAGACTACCGATAAACCTCGCCGCCGCAGAGATTGCCTGAACAGCTTCTCATAGGGGCGCAGCCTCGCCTGCCATGTCGGCGGCACTTGCAAATAGCGGCCGCATGGGTCTGCTAAGCCCTCATATTTGCAGGTTGTCCTCCTCAGTCTGCGTTTTTCAGCGCGTAGCAGTCTGTTGGCAAATAATGCCGCAGAGGCAGCTAGGCAGCGCCTGACGAAGTCGAAATTTTTGCTTTGCCGGCGCTTATTTTTCCACCGTTTCGATTTCGGCGCTTTCCAGCAGCAGATCCAGTACCTGCGCAGTCACGACGCTCTTTTCTACGGCGGCCTGGAAGGCGGGCGTCATGTACGGCTCGAGCTGCTTGACGCTCATCCGGTTTTTGCGGCAGATATCCTCAATGGCCTGCGCGACGGCTTCCTCCGTGGCGGCGATGCCCTCGGTCTTCGCAATCTCGTCGATCACGGCTTCGCGCCGCAGGTTTTTCAGTGCCACGGGCCGCTGCTCCTCGCGCAGCGCTTCATAACTCTTCTTCATAAACGGACAGTACAGTTCGGTGTTCAGGCCCTGGCGCGCCAACTGGCTTTCAAGGTTTTCCATCACGGCGTCCAGCGCACGATTCACGTCTTCCTCGGCGGGATGAATTTTGCAGCGCTCGATTAGCTGGTTGAGCAAGCTGTCCTTTACTTCATCGTCGGCCTGGCGATCGATATAGGCCTGCATGGATTCGCGTACCTTATTGCGGAATTCGGCGAAGCTTTCGCAGCCACCTACCTCGCGAGCGAACACGTCGTCCGGCTTGTATTTCTCCTTCAGGTGTATTTCGTGAATCCTGCAATGAAACACCGCTTCCTTGCCCGCCAACGCCTCGGCATGGTATTTTTCGGGGAAGGTGACCTTCACATCTACCGTATCGCCGATATTTTTGCCGATCAGCTGTTCCTCAAAGCCGGGAATGAACGTGCCGCTGCCCAGCACCAACGCCTGCTTCTGCGCCGTGCCGCCGTCGAAGAATTCGCCGCCGATTTCGCCCGCGTAGTCCAGAATGATTTCATCGTCTGCCTGCGTGGGACGACCTGTCACAGGAATGGTTCGCATGCTGCTCTCCAGCATTTTATCGATTTGGCGGTCGATCTCGCTCTCATTCACATTCAGGTGTTCGCGCACGGCGTGAAGTCCCTTGTAATTCATCATATTGATTGACACTCCGGTTTCATTGTGATAAAATTTATACATATTCCTAACCGCTATTATAGCGCGTTTTCATTCGACTGTCCATAGCGCGCGCGGTTAAATGCAAAGGGAGCGTGAGACAGAGAATTTACACTAATAATTCTGAGTTATTTATTGACATAGTTGAATAATTGTGCTAAACTCTATAACTGGAAGTGAGAACGGCGCAGGCGCGCCGCGCGCCCGCCGTTGAAGCGATTATAAACATTGTGAAGGAGGAATTTGACTCATGTTGGATCCGACCATCTACAAGGATTGGCAAATTGCCGAAGATGCAGAAAAGAGATTGCCCCCGGTGGAATATTTCCGCGATAAGCTCGGCCTGCTGCCGGATGAAATCATCCCCTACGGCAAGACTCCGAAACTTGACTTTATCAAGATCATGAATCGCCTGAAGGACAAGCCGGACGGCAAGTTCATCGAAGTTACCGCCATCACGCCCACCCCTCTGGGCGAGGGCAAGTCCACCGTTTCTCTGGGCCTGATCGAAGGCCTGGCGAAAATCGGCAAGAATGTCGGCGGCGCGCTGCGTCAGCCCTCCGGCGGCCCGACCATGAACGTCAAGGGTACCGCGGCAGGCGGCGGCAACGCCCTGCTGATGCCCATGACCGAGTTCTCCCTCGGCCTGACCGGCGACATCAACGATATCATGAACGCCCACAACCTGGCCATGGTCGCGCTGAACGCCCGCATGCAGCATGAGCGCAACTACTCCGATGAAGAGCTGGCCAAGCGCGGTCTCAAGCGCCTGGACATCGACCCCAAGCGCGTTGAGATGGGCTGGGTTCTGGACTTCTGCGCCCAGGGCCTGCGCAACATCATCATCGGTATCGGCGGCCCAAAGGACGGCTTCCTGATGGAGAGCAAGTTTGGCATCGCCGTAGGCTCCGAGCTGATGGCCATTCTGGCCGTCGCGCGCGACCTGAAGGATCTGCGCGAGCGCATCGGCAAGATCGTTGTGGCCTACAACCGCAAGGGCGAGCCTGTGACCTGTGAGGATCTGGAGGTTGCCGGCGCCATGACCGCATGGATGCGCAATACCATCAATCCCACCATGTGCTACACCGTCGAGCATCAGCCCGTGCTGATCCACGCCGGCCCCTTCGCGAACATCGCCATCGGCCAGTCCTCCGTCATCGCGGACCGTCTGGCGCTGAAGTTGTTCGACTATCACGTAACTGAATCCGGCTTCGCAGCCGATATCGGCTTTGAGAAGTTCTGGAACGTCAAGACCCGCCTGTCCGGCCTGACCCCGAACGTATCCGTGCTGGTCGCCACCATCCGTGCTCTGAAGATGCACGGCGGCGGACCGAAGGTCGTTGCTGGCCGCCCGCTGCCCGAGGAGTACACTTCTGAAAACCTCGAGCTGCTGGAGAAGGGCACTGAAAACCTGTTCCACCATGTCGCGACGATCAAGAAGTCCGGCATCAATCCGGTGGTCTGCATCAACAAGTTCTTCACCGATACCGACGCCGAAATCGAGCTGGTTCGCAAGCTCTGCAAGGAGCACGGCGTGCGCTGCGCGATGTCCGACCATTGGCGCTATGGCGGCGAAGGCGCGATCGAACTGGCCAAGACCGTCGTCGAAGCCTGTGAAGATCCGGTACACCTCAAGTTCCTGTATGATCTCGACATGCCGCTGCGTCAGCGCGTCGAACTGATCGCCAAGGAAGTCTACGGCGCGGACGGCGTCGATTGGGCGCCCCTCGCGGTCGAAAAGGCCAAGCGCTTCGAGAGCGATCCGAAGTATGCCGATTATTGCACCATGATGGTTAAGACCCATCTGTCCCTCAGCCACGACCCGACGCTCAAGGGCGTGCCGAAGGGCTGGCGTCTGCCCAT
>CAKUDW010000240.1 GCA_934645275.1 uncultured Clostridia bacterium | reverse complement strand
CTTCTGCCCGCGCCCTGCTGGCTGAGCTATCCGGAAATGGTGCGCATGGTGGGCGGTACGCCGGTCATGGTGGACGGGCAGGAAGAAAACGACTTCATTGTCACCGCCGATATGCTGCGCGTACACGTGACTGAGCACACCAAGGCCATCATCCTCAATAGTCCGAACAACCCGAACGGCTGCGTGTATCCTCGGCAAATACTGGAGGAAATCGCCCAGCTGGCCGTGGAGAAGGGCTTCTATATCATTTCGGATGAAATTTACGAAAAACTGATCTATGACGGCGAGGTACACTGCTCGCCCGCTGCCTTCGGCGAGGACGTGAAGGCGCAGACGATCGTAGTCAACGGCGTATCCAAAACCTATGCGATGACCGGCTGGCGCATCGGCTATGCCGCTGGCCCCAAGCCCGTGATCAAGGCGATGACCTCGTTCCAGAGCCATGCCTCGTCCAACGCCAATTCCATTGCGCAGTACGCCGCGGCTACGGCGCTTTCCTGCGGCGATACCTATATCAAATCCATGATCACGGAATATGACGTGCGCCGCCGCCTGATGCACCGCATGCTCAACGAGATTCCCGGCCTGTCGTGCAGGCTGCCCAAGGGCGCGTTCTACATCATGCTCAACCTGAGCGGCGCGCTTGGTAAAAAATACAAGGGTCAGCCAATCGACGGCAGCACAAAGTTTGCCGAACTGCTGCTCAACGAGAAACGCGTGGCCGTAGTGCCCGCGCTGGCCTTCGGTAACGACGGCTTCGCGCGCCTGAGCTACGCCACCAGCCGCCAGAACATCGTAGAAGGCTGCCGCAGGATCGCCGCCTTCATGAGCGAACTGGAGGCATGAGCCCATTAAACGCACTCGAGACCCATCGCCCCGTGAAACTTCGTTTCTGCCAGTTTTTATACTTCAAAAGAATTGTCGGCGTATCCCTTTAGAATCCGCCGACCCACAAAACTCTGGTTTTGCTAATTCTCACCACTTATGAATTGTCGGCGTATCCCTTTAGAATCCGCCGACCCGCAAAACTCCGGTTTTGCTAATTCTCACCATTTAACGAGGGAGCTTCTGGATAAAACCGTCCGGAAGCTCCCTCGTTTATTCGCTTATTCGCCCTGCGCTTTCTGCGCGCTCTCCTTCACGCGGTTAACCGCGGCATAACCGCCGTTGGCCGCCAGTGAAACCAGCGCCGCGTTAAACAGTGAAAGCGCCGCGCCCTTCGCGGTAAAGCCGTCGCTGAATATGAGCGCCATCAGCAGCGTGATCAATGCCAGCAAATAGCTCCACAGCTGTGTGGGCATGCGCCGAATGCCCGGCACGTCCTTCGTGAGCTGCGTCAATACCCCAACCGCCGCAGCTGCGCCTGCATAGGAACCCAGACCGTTCCAATCAAAAAATTCCATTTTCTTGCCCCCTCATCTTACGCAATAGCCTATGACCGCGCCAACTGCGGCTAGAACCAGATACTTGATGATTTCAAAGCCCAGCTTTTTCCATCGTTCGCCGGGTTCGCGTTCCATATCCTGCACGCGCTCAGCAACGCCCTCCAAACTTCCGGCCAGTTTATCCAGCTTTTTATTCAGCGCCTCGATGGCGTCCGCCTGGCGCTGAAGCGTAATCAGTATTTCATTCTGGCGGCGGGTATTTGCTTCCAGCTCGTCCAGTCGCCGCCGAAACGAAGCGTGTTCGCTGCGGTTCTCCGCCGCGGCCTCCAACGCCTGCGTCAACCGCCGCTGAATTTCAATATACTGTTCCATCCTACCTCACGCCCGGCTCGTTTTCAGAAATCGCACTCGGCCCGATCCAGCCGAGCTTATCGCCTGCCTTCACGAACATCCAGCCGCCGACGTCCACCCTGACCGCTTCGCCGTCGCTCACGATATCGATCGGGGGATACGCCGTGCCCGGTCCCGCGCGCAAGTTCCACTTGCCCGGCTTCAAGGCGAGCTGCCTGCCACTGCCCGCGTCCGACACAGCAGGCTCAGGCGTTGCTTCCGGCAGCGGCTCCGATGCGTTTCCACTGCTGAGCACCACTGCGGTATGCCCCTTACTTGGCGTTACCAGCACGTCGCCCTCGCGCAGATACGCGCTGCCGGTGCGGTACTTCTTATCCGCCATCTCCACAAACTCGCCCGTCGCCAGCAGCATGCGCGCCTCGTTCGATGTCGTGAAATTTCCCACGACGATGCCCGCGTAAGCACAGCACACGCGTACCAGCGCCGAGCAGTCCGTCGCGCAATTCTGCGTTACCTTCGATACGTCGAAGCCGTACGGCTTTGCCAGATTATATAGCGTCAGCCGCCTGTTCTGGTTGTAGCCGATGTGGTCGTTCGCGCAGGCCTTGCGCATGCACGCCGCGATTTTCGCCGCCTTCGTCGCGTTCTTCGGGCGCAGCACGCGCCACGGCGCGCCGGCGGGCTTGGCATAGTAGTTCTGCGTGGATACCTCGCGTCCGTTGTTGTCGCCATCCTTGCCGCCCGAGATTTTCCCGCGCTCGTCGATGCGGGCTGAGCCAATGATAACCGCCATATTCTTCACCCCTTTTTTTCTATCACAGTCGCCTGAAATCCACAGGATTTCTACGGCGCGCTGCCGGAACCTTCACAATATGTGAAAGCTTCCGGTACGTAATTGCGTAATTATGTACACGCGCCATATGCCAGCCATCTGACGTAAGGCTTGCGCGCGGTGGAATGGCTGTTAAACGCGCGCACCAGAAAACCGTTCGCCGACACGCTGTCTGCCAGCACCGCGACCGCCACGCCGCCGAAGTCGCCCGCCGTGCTGCCCGACTCCGCACATACCATTATTATGGGCGCTTCGGCAAAGGCGTTCCCAAACGTAACGCCCACATCGATATAGCCGTTACCCGGCACGGTAATCTGTTCCGTTCGTCCACCCTGAAAATTGGCGATGCCCGCATAGGCATGCAGCGGGTAATGCGTCTCCAGTTTCGGATCATTCTCTGTGGAAAGGCAGAAACCGCCGAAACACGCGCCGCCCGTGCGCATGCCCGACAGATGCAGATTCGCGAATGCGCGGGATACGTCCAACGTCGCGGTCACGGATTCATACGCGTCGCCAAAGCTCAGCGTCAGCCTGTGCGCGCTGGCTTTGTCAAAGGCCGCCGTAATCGCGCCGGCATCGTCTGTTACGCCTGTCAGCAGCTGTGCCAGCGTCCTGTTCAACGGAATATCCGCCGCGTCCGCCTTCAG
>CAKUDW010000239.1 GCA_934645275.1 uncultured Clostridia bacterium | reverse complement strand
ATATTTCGGATGACCATACCGACTTTATATTCTCCATCGTAGGCGAATCGTTCGGCTTCGTGGGCGCGGGCGCGCTGCTGCTGGCCTATGTGCTGCTGATTGCGCGGCTGATCTATCAGAGCTTCAAAATCAACGACCCATTCGGCTCATACCTGGTTATCGGAGTAATGGCGATGCTACTGTTCCACGTGGTTGAAAACATCTGCATGGTCATCGGCCTGTTGCCGGTCACAGGTATTCCCTTGCCATTCGTCAGCTACGGCGGTTCAAACATGCTCACCAATATGATGGCCATCGGTCTTGCAGAGAACGTAATCATGCGTTCTCGTCAGAAGGAGAGTCACCGCCGCGTAGGCACAGTGCGCATGCGCAGACTGTAAATCTTCTCCCATCAAAATATCCCTCTTGCCTGCATAGGCTTTATGCAGACGGGAGGGATGCTTTTTATGAAGTTGACAAATATGCTCCGGCGCGCTCAAATTCTGACTCGTGCCGCCGGTTCCGGCGCGGACGCGCCCGATGTGCGCCTGCTGATTCACACAGCTCAGAAACCCGAAGCGCCAGGTACCGCCCAGAAGCGCAGCGAATCCGCCGCACCGCGCGTGCAAGCGATCCGGCCAAGGGCACGAACAAGTTTTCAAGACAAGCTGCTGCGTAAGAGTTGCATTGCATGCGCCGTACTGCTCGGCATACTGGCACTAGGAAACGTCCAGCGGCCTTGGGCCGTAAAAGCCTCGCAGAATATTGAACGCGCGTTGACCATGAAGATTGATCTGGATGAATCGCTTGGACGGCTCAGCTTTGTAAAGCGCATCATGCCTGAATCCGCGCGCGTATTTTTCAACCTTTCCGGCGACCACGAGCTGCTGACGCCCGTGCAGGGCAAATGTACGCACCCCTACGAAGCCTCGCAGCCCTGGCTGATGTTTGATGCGGAAGGCGGCGCGACGGTATGCGCAACAGCGGCCGGTACGGTAAGCGCCGTGAGCGCGCTATCCGACGGAAGCTACGGTGTGCTAATAGACCATGGTAACGGCAGTGAAAGCGTCACGGCTTGTCTGGCCTCGGCTTCTGTGCAAAATGGCGACGTGCTTCCGCGCGGCACAGCCATCGGAAGCGCCGCAGGCCCGGTCTATTTCGAACTACGTCTGGGCGGCGAGGCTTGTGATCCCACGGCGCAGATGGGACTGTGATTCGCTTTCGCGCCTTTGGCGTGCGCTTTTCCCTGCCGCTGCTCACATTGCTCGTGCCCCTGCTCGCTCGAAGACTGGGCATGCGTGGCATGGGCGCAACGCTGATGCTGGCGTTGGGTGCGCATGAAGGTGCGCATCTGATCGCCGCGCGGCTTTGTCGAGTGGAAATTCGCGAAATCCAGCTGATGCCATTTGGCGGCAGCGCACGCATGGAAAACCCATATCAGTTGTCTCCTACTCAGTTGATACCTGTGGCTCTGGCTGGGCCCGCGGCAAACCTGCTGCTGGCCTGCGCGTTTTCAGCGCTGGCACAATGGCATTTGATTTCCGGCGCAGTTGCGGGCGCGCATGCCGGAATTAACCTTGCGCTGATGCTGTTCAACCTTGCGCCCATATTGCCACTGGATGGTGGGCGCGTTCTGTGCGCCGTGCTGTCGCGTTTCACCGGCGAACGCCGCGCGCTGGCCATTGGGTTGCTGCTAGGCCGGCTATGTGCCGCCGCATTGACCGCGTGCTTCCTGATTGCCGGCGTCAGCAGCGGCATATGGAACATCAGTCTGCCGCTGGCCGCCGTATTCTTGCTGGTTTCCGGACCGGATGAACGTCGCGCGCTGGCAGGTGCCCATGCACAACGCCTTGAAGCGGCACTGGAACAAAATTCTGAACCCATGCCTGCGCGCCTGTATCAGCTCAGCGTGGACAGCACTGTGGCGCAGGCTGTTGGGCTGATGCGCCCTCGCGAGCGCAGCTGGTTCGTGTGCATGCGCGGCGACGCGCCGAGCGGCCTAATCGACGGTGGCAGGCTGCTGCGCTATCTGGTGGACGGCGGCGCACCGGATACGAAATTGCGTGACGCGCCCTGCTTCGGCCTTGCCGCACTCATATGAACGCATAAGAACTGTCGATATCTCTTTTTAAAAGCGTATGATCTGCAAACTCTGTCTCTGTCGTGCAGGGATTAGATACCGCTGAAGAGTTGTCAGCGAGTTCCGTCGAGATTTGCCAACCCCGTAAAATGCTGAAAGTGACGTACAAGTACGTCACTTTCGATTTTTGCAGCTATTGTATTTGAGTCTTGAAAAAACTGGGATTAAGCGATGGAGATACCGGCCTTTTCCAGAATGGTGGGAATGTTCTTTTCCGCGCCGATGGTCATCAGGTGAATGCCGTCGCAGAGCTTCCTCTCCTTGATTTCTCTGCACAGCGCAGCCGCCATCTCGATACCGGCCTGCATCGGCAAGCCCTTCACGCCCTTCTCCTTACCCTCAGCCGCCGCAGCCGCAAGCTTGGCAATCTGATCGTCCGGAACTGCAATGCCGGGCACATTTTCATTCATGTACTTCGCCATGCCAGCCGCCTTCAGCGGAATGATGCCAGCCATCACGTGTACCTTGATATTTGCCTTGGCCACTTCATTCATGAAGGTTTCCAGTGCGTCTGCCGTAAAGATGCCTTGCGTCTGCACATACTTCGCGCCTGCGTCTACCTTCTTCTTCAGCTTGTTGATCTGCAGGAACACCGGTTCGTATACCGGCGTCACCGCCGCGCCCTTGTAAAAATGGGGCGTAGAGGTCAAATCATTGCCGCCGCAGTCCTTGTGCGTCTCTTCCATTTTGCTGAGCATCTTCAGAATGCCAACGGAGTCGAGATCGAACACGGGCTTGGAACACTTGCAGTCGCCGACCATCGTATGGTCGCCGGTAAGCGCCAGCATAGTGTCAATGCCAAATGCCGCGGCTGCCAGCATATCGCCCATGATGGCCATGCGGGAACGATCGCGGCCCGTCATCTGAATGATGGGCTCAAGGCCATGCTGCTTCAGCGCGATGCAAAAGCCCAGCGAAGAGGCCTTCAGCGATGCGGACTGCATATCCGTCACGTTCACGCCATGCACCAAACCCTTCATCAGTTCGGCGGTCTTCATTTCCTCGGTAAAATCACAGCCCTTCGGCGGTGCCATTTCCGCCGTGATGCCGAATACGCCATTTTCAAGAGCCTGTTCAAGAACGCTCATCAGTATCCCTCCTTCGAA
>CAKUDW010000238.1 GCA_934645275.1 uncultured Clostridia bacterium | reverse complement strand
TAAAGAGCGTAATCAGCGCCGACGCGAGCGAAAACAGCAGCGTCAGCAGCAGCAAACACAGCAGCAGATAATACGCCCGGGTGCCGGTGGCCAGCCCCGCGCCCAGCAGCGCGACCATGGCCGCCAGCACGCCCAGAAGACGCGCGTTCATTTAACCTTCACCGGCACCGTCACGCCGGAAAGCACGCCCTGAAGCACGCGCTCGGCCGTCATATTGCGCATGCGCGCCTCGGGCGAGAGCACCAGCCGGTGCGCCAGCACCGGCGCGGCCATCTTCAAAACGTCCTCGGGAATCACATAGTCGCGCCCGGCCAGCAGCGCGCAGGCCTGCGCCGCCCGCAGCAGCGATATCGCCGCGCGGGTGGACACGCCCAGCTGAAGCGCGGCGTTTTTGCGCGAAGCCGCGGCAATGGCCGAAATGTAGGCGCGCACCTCCTTCGAGGTATGTACGCCCTCTACTTCCTGCTGAAGGCGCAGGATGTCCGACGATGTGCAGATGGGGCGCAACTCCTCCATGGGCCGCGCACCGCTGGTATACTTTTCCAGAACATCGGCCTCCTCCTCGGCGGTGGGATAGCCGATGGAGATGCGCATGAAGAAGCGATCGAGCTGAGCCTCCGGCAGCGGATAGGTGCCCACGAAGTCCACCGGATTCTGCGTGGCCAGCACCACAAAGGGCTGCGGGAGACGATAGGTCGCACCATCCACGGACACCTGCCCCTCCTCCATCACCTCCAGCAGCGAAGACTGCGTCTTAGGCGAAGTGCGGTTGATCTCATCCGCCAGCACGATCTGACTCATAATCATGCCCGGCTTGTATTCCAGCTCGCCGGTCTTGAAGTTCACGATGGAAAAGCCGGTGATGTCCGAGGGCGTCACGTCCGGCGTGAACTGAATGCGCCTGAACGTGCAGTCCAACGAGCGCGCCAGCGCGCTGGCCAGCGTGGTCTTGCCCACGCCAGGCACATCCTCAATGAGCACGTGGCCGCGGCAGAGCACGGCGATCATCATCAGCTCGACCGCGCCATCCTTGCCCACGACCACCTTGCCCACATTCTGTTTCAGCAACTGCGCAAAGCGCTGCGTAACCTGCATATATATTAATCTCCTTTGGTAAATACTGCGCTTTAGACGGTTCGGGCGCCCCTTTGGGTTCCAAAGTTCTAATGCTTCGATTTTAGTATAACAACTTCCCTGCGGAAATACAAGAAAATCCCCACACAGAGCCGGATTTGTGCTATAATATTTACTGGGCTGTCGAATTCTACGCACTGAAGGGAGCGGATTGCCATGCGCACGCTGATTTCACCCGAGGTCATGCTCGCCTGTGAAAGGGCGCACTTTGCGCGCACCGGCGAAGCTTCCATTGATTTCATGGAGCGCGCCGCCCGCGCCATTACGGACACTGCGCTTGCGCGCTTTCCCGCCGCAAAAACGGTCTGCGTCGCCTGCGGCCCCGGTGGCAACGGCGGCGACGGCTACGCCTGCGCGCGCATGTTGCACGAAGCCGGCTTAAACGTCGCGCTGTTTCCCGCTGCCGAGGCCAGATCGCCGGATGCGAGGATTAATGCCGAGCGCGCCCGGGCGCTCGGGCTGACGTTTGCAGAAGCCGCCAAAGCGGCGCCCGCGCCGGATATCTGGATCGACGCGCTCTACGGCACCGGCCTGTCCCGCGCGCCAGAGGGCATAGCGCGCGCGCTGATTGAGCGCATGAATGCCGATCACGAGCGCGGCGCGCACATACTGGCGGCGGACATTCCCTCCGGTTTGAGCGGCGCATCCGGCCGGGCGTTTTCGCCGGCTGTGCGCGCAGACGTCACCGTGGCGCTGCAATGCGAAAAGGCCGGCTATTATCTGGAAGATGGCTTCGACCACTGCGGCGAAATTGTCCGTGCGGACATCGGCTTCCCCAAATCGGCCTTTCCGGACAATCTGCCCCGTCTGCTGGAACCGGGCGACCTGCGCGCGCTATTTGCGCCGCGACCTCGCAACCTGCACAAGGGCTGCTGCGGACGCCTGCTGATTATTGCCGGCAGTCTCGGCATGGCGGGCGCGGCGGCGCTGTGCGCACGGGCTGCGCTGCGCAGCGGCGTGGGACTGGCAAGCGTTGCGTGTCCAGAGAGCATCGTGCCCATATTGCAGGCGCTCGCGCCCTGCGCCACGTGCGTCCCGCTACCTGAAACGAACGGCGCAATCGCGCCTGAGGCGGCAGATATAGTGCGCGAGGCGCTGCGCGGCAAGTCCGCCGCGGTGATCGGCTGCGGGCTGAGCCGCCGCGCCGACCCCAGCGCGCTGCGCTCGGTGCTCGAAAGCGACGTACCGGCGGTAATCGATGCGGACGGTCTGAACCTGCTGGCAGCGCATCCGGAATTGAAGGCGCTGCTAAAGGCGCGCCACATACTCACGCCTCATCCCGGCGAAGCGGCGCGGCTGCTGGGCAGGCCATGTGAAAGCGCGCTTGCAGACGCCAAGGCGCTGGCCAGAACCGGTGCAACCGTCGTCCTCAAGGGTACCGGGCGGGTAATTTGCGGCGAAGAGACCCTTCTGAGCGCCAGCGGCGGCTGCGCAATGGCGCGCGGCGGTTCCGGCGACGTGCTCAGCGGCATACTCGGCGCGTTGCTGGCCGAGGACTCAAGCCGCGGCTTCGCGCAAACAGCGGCGGCGGCTTGCGAAATCCACGGCCTGTGCGGCGAAAAAATGCAGCGGCGCTACGGCCCGCACGCCGCAAACGCCGCAGATTTAATTGAGTTTTTGCCGGAGGTGTTCAAAGAATATGTGGACTGACGGCGGCCCGATTCGCGAGATGCGCGCGCGGTTGCGCGGCTGCCTGCCCCCGCGGGCCTTTCTGAAACGCGATCGCGGCGACGCGCTGTTCGTGAGCAATGTTCCGGCCATCGATCCCAGTTTTTCCGGCGCGCCGGGCTTTACCTGTACGCGCCGTGGTCAGCTGATGGCCTTTCTGCCGGATGCGAGCTGGCTGACACGCTTCGAAGCGCGCCGCCAGCCGCCCGACGGGTTTTGCGCGAGCCTGACGCGCTTTTGCGGCGCGCCCGTGGCACGCGAAACGATACTGTTGTTCACGCGCGGCGCGAAGCTGCTGGAGCTAAAGGACGCGCCGGATGCGGAAATCGCCGCTTACGACCGCGCGGTGCGCCAGCTGGCGGCCGTGGCCCTGCGCGGCGGCATGGACGGCGGCGGACTCTACGCGCTTTCGCTGATCGATCATATGCTG